>JAZKGH010000168.1:0-21654 GCA_040386055.1 Bacteroidota bacterium | reverse complement strand
AGGTTTTATTGGTGCTACTGATGAAAACGAAAGCACAACACTTGGCAGAGAAGGAAGTGATTACAGTGCCGCTGTATTCGCCAATATATTAAATGCAGAAAGCCTTACCATTTGGAAAGATGTGGATGGAGTAATGAATGGAGATCCTAAGAAATTCAAGAATGCCATTAAACTGGATGCATTGAGTTACACTCACGCTATTGAAATGGCTTATTACGGTGCTACGGTTATTCACCCTAAAACCATTCAGCCGTTGCAAAGCAAACATATTCCGTTGTATGTAAAATCGTTTATCAATCCCAAAGGGAAAGGGACAACGGTTTCTACAACCAGCAAGGAGAAAGATATTCCAACCTATATTTCTAAAACCAATCAGGTATTATTGTCAGTATCGAGTAAAGATTTTTCGTTCATTGTTGAAGATAACCTGAGTGGTATTTTTGCTACGCTCGCTAAGCACCGCATCAATATCAACCTAATGCAAAACTCTGCCATCAGCTTCAGTATTTGTGTAGATAATAAGCCTGAGAAACTTGCGTTGTTAAAGAAAGATCTATCTGAATTGTTCGTTGTGAGATCAAATGAAAATGTAGAGCTGCTTACCGTAATGCATTATGAGGAAAAAGCATTGAAGACCATTATGGGAAAACGTGAAATTTTGTTAGAACAACGCACACGAACGGGTGTTCAGTTTGTAATAAAATAATGAGTATACTTTTTTTGTTATTAGGTAGTAATATAGGAGATAGCCGTAATCATTTAGAAACAGCCATCTCAAATATCCTGCAGCGAGTGGGGACAATCAGCAAACAATCCTACATATACAAAACGGAGCCTTGGGGTAATAAAGCGCAACAGGATTTTTTAAATCAAGTACTGGAAGTACAAACAGTATTGGGCCCTGAAGAAGTCCTGAATCAGATTTTGACAATAGAGCAGGAGATGGGCAGAAACCGATTTGAAAAATGGGAACCCCGCATTATTGATATTGACATCTTGTTTTACGGAAGTGCCATTATTCAAACTGTGAATCTGGTAGTGCCTCATCCATTGCTTCATGAACGCAGGTTTACGTTATTGCCCCTTACTGAAATTGCTCCAAATTTTATGCATCCCGTTTTACTGAAAACGGCAACTGAGTTGTTAACGGAATGTTCAGATACCAGTTTGGTTTCGCTTTTTGAGTAATTCAAGAATTTGCCTATTAACTAATCACAGCCCCATGGTGGAAAAAATGTAGGTATCATCTGCCTTCTGTGCTGCACATTTGTAGTTCATGGGATTCACTCCGGTATATTCGTTCATCGCCATTGAAGGCAATATAGGTGCAGGCAAAACTTCGCTTGCGCAAAAACTCAGTGCTGACTTTAATGCAAAACTCATTTTGGAAGAATTTGAAGACAATTCCTTTCTTCCAAAATTTTATGAAGATGGCAGACGATATGCATTTCCGCTGGAAATGAGCTTTCTCGCTGCACGCTTCAATCAATTGAAAAGACAATTGCTTGAACAGGATTTGTTTAAGCACCACACCGTAAGTGATTACATTTTTCCCAAGAGTTTGTTGTTCTCCAAAGTAAATCTGGATGAAGATGAGTATGATTTGTACGTGAAGTTATTCGATATCATCAACCAGCAATTACCTGAACCTGAGTTATTGGTGTATTTACATAATCCAATCGAAAAGCTCCAATGGAATATTACCAATAGGGGCAGAGCTTACGAGCAACATATTGAAGACTCGTACCTGCAACAATTAAGCGATGCTTATCTGCGGTATTTGCAGTCAAACCAGCACCTCCGCATTTTGCTAATTGATTGTAGTAGTCTCGATTTTGTGAGCAACACTGATCATTATGAAAATGTGAAGGCTCTTATCTGCAAAGAATACAAACCCGGAATTCACCATATCAATTGGCTGATGGAAGAATAATGTGCAAATTAGAAAATGTGATGATGAGATAATGGAATTGAGGGATTAAAAGATTAGGGAATTAAGGATGAAAGAAGCAAAGGGTGTGTTTGTAGGAAAAGGTGCCTGAGCTTCGCGAAGCGAAAAGGTCGAAGGCACCTGCGGGTGGGCAAACAGCAAACAGCAAACAGCAAACAGCAAACAGCAAACAGCAAACAGCAACAGCAAACAGCAAATGATCATTGTAAGTTCACATTACCTTCCATGCATTCAATGGTTTCAGACAGTTTTGTCTGGAGAGGAAGTGATGTTGGATGTATATGAACATTTTTTGAAACAGACTTATCGTAACCGCACTACTATTTTGAGTGCTAATGGGAAACTGGCTTTAACCATTCCTGTGAAGAAAGCGGCTAACCACACACCGATAGTTGATATTCAAATTGAAAATGATTTTCCCTGGCAACACCAGCATTGGCAGGCTATTGTGTCGGCTTATAATTCTGCACCTTACTTTTTTTACTATCAGGATTATTTCAAACCGTTCTATGAAAAGGAGTTTACTACTTTGGTTGAATGGAACAAAGCGTTGTTGGAAGTATCAATGAAGTTAATGAAAATGGAGGTGCCGATGAAGTATAGCCAACAGTATTGTGCAACAGGAACTGATTTGGATTACAGAACGGTGATTACACCTAAAAATAAAGAAGCAGTGGTCACGCCTAAATATTTACAAGTATTCTCAGAGAAGTTTCCTTTTGAACCCAACCTAAGCATCATTGATGTACTGTTCAACCAGGGGCCACGCTGGAAAGAGTCTTTATAGTTGAAATTTTTTAGTATTCGAATTTTCTTCGGGAGGTTAACGCATAAAAGGCAGCTTTGGCATTCCTCTTCCGGCTCCCTGCATTTTACCAAACGACTTCATCATCTTGCGCATTTCTTCAAATTGTTTCAGCAATTGATTTACCTGTTGGATATCCGTTCCGCTTCCGGATGCAATACGTTTTCTTCTGCCACCATTAATGATATCAGGAGTTTGGCGCTCAGCAGGAGTCATAGAATTAATAATGGCTTCAATGCCTTTAAATGCATCATCGCTGATGTCCATATCTTTTACAGCTTTACCAACACCCGGAATCATACCCATCAAATCTTTGAGGTTACCCATCTTTTTGATTTGCTGAATCTGTGTATAGAAATCTTCGAAAGTGAATTGGTCTTTCAGTAGTTTCTTTTGGATGCGTTCGGCTTCGTCCTCATCAAATACCTGCTGGGCGCGTTCTACCAAACTCACAATATCACCCATTCCCAAAATACGCTGTGCCATACGATCTGGGTGGAATGCATCCAGTGCTTCCATCTTCTCGCCCATACCCACAAATTTGATAGGTTTTTCAACTACGGTTTTGATGGAAAGTGCAGCACCACCGCGAGTATCACCATCCAATTTGGTCAGGATAACTCCTGTAAAATCCAATACATCGTTAAATGCTTTGGCCGTATTTACAGCGTCCTGTCCCGTCATCGAGTCCACCACAAACAAAATTTCCTGGGGCTGAATGGCATTTTTGATATCACCAATTTCTTTCATCATCTGCTCGTCAATTGACAAACGACCTGCTGTATCGATGATGATGACAGATGCTCCTGATGCTTTAGCTTCTTTTACGGCATTTTGCGCAATACTTACGGGGTTGGTATTACCTTCTTCGCTATATACAGGCACTCCAATTTGTTCACCCAATACATGCAATTGCTGAATTGCAGCCGGACGGTATACATCGCAGGCGGCCATCATTACGGTTTTACCTTTTTTCTTAATATAACTCGCCAACTTAGCTGAGTGTGTAGTTTTACCCGAACCTTGTAAGCCCGCCATCAAAATAATGGCCGGAGAGCCTTTTAAATTAAGATCTTCCGACTGTCCACCCAATAATAACGTGAGCTCATCATTCACAATTTTGGTGAGTAACTGTCCAGGAGAAACGGCTGTAAGAACGTTTTGTCCTAAGGCTTTTTCCTTAACTGTGTCGGTAAATGTTTTAGCTATTTTATAGTTTACATCAGCATCTATAAGGGCCTTACGGATTTCCTTAATCGTTTCCGCTACGTTGATTTCGGTTATCTTTCCTTGCCCCTTTAGGGTTTTAAATGCTTTATCGAGTTTACTGCTTAAACTTTCGAACATAATGACGTAAATTTGAGGCGCGAAAATAGGAATAAATGCTGAATGCACGGAGCCAAAATTTCGAATTGTTTAAATAATTGATTTGTAGTTAGATGGATGATTATCCGGTAGTGTTTTATGATGGTGTTTGTGGGTTGTGTGACCGCAGTGTTCAATTTATCATTCTGCACGATCGTAAACGAGTTTTTCGGTATGCTGCATTACAATCGAATATTGCACGTCAAACCTTAGGCGAACACATTACTTTTGATTCCTTTATATATTATGAAAACGGTAAAGCTTTTTACCGTTCAACAGCAGCACTTAAGGTTATGAAAAAACTGGGAGGTGTTTGGAGTTTGTTATATGTTTTTAGGATTATTCCTGCATTCATTCGTAATGCAGTGTATGATTTTGTGGCCCGCAACCGCTACAAATGGTTTGGAAAATTCGATAGCTGCAAAATTCCTACTCCTGAACAACGTTCTCTGTTTATTGACTAATCGCTTTTGGCTGTTAGCAGTTAGCGAGATTTAATTTACCTGTGTCACTCATTCAACACTATCAACCAATCAACGTATCCGGAGGTCTGCTTCGATGAACTCAGCATGACATATTACCAACAAACGCTATCAACCAATCAACACCATTAACTTATTATATAATTAACTTCTCCTCAATACACCTTCTTCAGCTTTTCTACAATCTCAAACACTGCAGGGCAGATAGGTACATTGTTGAGTGTTTCCTTGAAAAGCGTGTGCATTTTCCGTTGATTGGTATGAGGATATTCCCGGCAGGCATTAGGGCGGTAATCATATACCGAACAATAATTATCGGCACCTAAAAAGGGGCATGGTAAACTCTTTAATACATAGTCATTGTCTTCATCAACGCGCAAGTATGTTTCAACAAACTGTGCAGGACGCATTTTAAGATGAGAGGCTAAGCGTTCAATGTCTTTTTGTTTGAATAACGGGCCGGTTGTTTTGCAGCAGTTAGCACAATTCAAACAATCAATATGGTTAAATGCTTCTTCATGTAATTCCTGAAATTGGTGATCGAGGTCTTTTGGAGGTCGCTTTTTCAACTGGTCGAAAAACTTCTTGTTTTCCCTCTTTTTCTTTAGGGCCTTATCCTTCAGTTCGGTCAACTCCTCCATTTTTACTTCACAATTAATACAGGTATTTTAACATTATGACGCACAGTATCCACTGTACTTCCGAAGAGAATATCCTTGAGTCCTTTATGTCCGTGTGCGCCCATCACCAATAGATCTGCTTCACTTTTATTAATGAGCTCGGAAATGACAATGGCAGATTTTCCGTAACCCAACTCTGTAGTAGCCGAATAACCCATGCGCATCAAATCTAATTGGTATTTTTTCAAGTTTTCTGTATCATGCATGGTCTCATTATCTCTTATTTGTTCTCCCAACAGGATGGCGCCTGCCGATTCTACAATATGTATAAGCATATAGGTTGCTGATTTGCCTCCCAATGATAGTGCGTGTTGAATGGTAGTGATATCATTTTTAGAAAAGTCAACCGTAATAGCGATGTGCTTGTATATGGATTGTTTCACATGGTCAAGCGAAATAGCGTCTCCATGAGGAATGATATTTTTAGCTTTTTTGTTTCGCTGCACAATGGGTTCAAATGTAATATAAAGCAGAAGTGCCATTACAAAAAGCAACACCAATACAACAATTATTTTAACAGGATAATAATTCTCCCCAAGAATGGAGAACAATGAAGTAACTTCACCGATAACAAGTTTAATATTGAGCGAAAGAATGATCGCGACACACAACCATGCTGCTATTTTTACCCAGGTAGTATTTGCAAATGATGCCATTATTTTTTTGCTTGAAGTAAAGTGAATAAGCGGTATAACAGCAAAACCCAGTTGCATGCTCAGTACCACCTGACTAAATACCAATAAACTCCCGAGTTTCTGTTCCCCAAAATAGATGATGGTAAACAGCGCGGGAGCAATAGCCAACATGCGTGTGAGGAGTCTGCGGATCCATGGACTAATGCGTAGATTCAAGTAACCTTCCATTACAATTTGTCCGGCAAGTGTACCTGTAATGGTAGAGCTTTGTCCTGCACAAATAAGTGCTATGGCAAACAAAGCAGGTGCCCAGTTTCCAAATATATTTTGTAATAATAAATGCGCATCCTGAATACTGCTTACCGCTTGGAATCCATTTTTGTGGAAAGCAGAAGCTGCCAGAATCAGAATAGCCGAATTCACAAAAAACGCAAGATTGAGGGCAATGGTTGAATCAATAAAATTAAACTTAATGGCTTGTTTAATGCCGGTTATGTCCTTAGTAAATTTGCGGGTTTGCACCAATGACGAATGCAGGTATAAATTATGTGGCATCACAGTTGCGCCAATAATTCCAATTGCAATGTACAAAGCATCGTCTGTCAATGAAGTTGGAATAAATCCTTTGGCCAATGCTTTCACGTCCGGTTCCACAATAAACATTTCCGCAATAAAGGATAGTCCGATGATAGCAATCAAACTAACAATAAAAGCTTCCATTTTGCGAATGCCTTTGTTGAGTAAAAAGAGTAACAAAAATGTATCCAGTACGGTAATCAATACTCCGTACATTAAGGGTAATCCGAATAAGAGGTTAAGCCCTATAGCCATACCTATAATTTCTGCAAGATCGCAGGCGGCAATAGCCAGTTCAGCTAATACATATAATGATACATTTGCCCAGGGTGCATATTGCTGGCGGGAAGCTTGAGCTAAATCCAGTCCTTTCACAACACCCAGCCGTGCGGCCAAGCTTTGCAGTAGTAAAGCCATTAGGTTGCTCATAAGCAATACCCAAATGAGCTGATAGCCAAACATACTTCCTCCGGCAATATCCGTTGCCCAGTTTCCCGGGTCCATGTAGCCAACGCTTACCATATATGCAGGCCCCAGAAATGCCAGCATGGTTTTCCAGAAATTCCGTTTTACAGGTATATGGACACTTTCATGAACTTCACTTAATGATTTCTCAGACATCTGTATCAGCGGGTTTTAACGAGTATATTTTTAGCGACCTCTTTACTCAGGTGCAAATGAGTGGATGGAAATAATTTCACCTCAACAGAGCCATCGTATTCATTCTTATCCAATAATTCGATTTGACTTCCCAATGCTATTGCAATTTTATTGAGGTGTTGCAAAAATGGAGCACTATGGTCTACTACACCCGACATCACAACTTTTTGTTTCGGTTTAGCATCACACAACAAAAAGAGATTTGATCTTTTTATTTCGCCACTGCGTGTTGGTATAGGGTCTCCATGCGGGTCATGTGATGGGTTTCCTAAAAAATCATCAAGTTTGTTGGTAAGGGCTTCTGAGTTAATATGTTCCAGTTGCTCGGCTATATCATGTACTTCATCCCAACCGAACTCCAGTTTTTCATGCAGGAAGGTTTCCCATAAGCGGTGTTTACGAACGGTCTCAACGGCAATCAATCTTCCTTTTTCCGTGAGGGTTACACCTCTATATTTTTCATACTTCAGCAATTTTTTATCTGATAGTTTTTTTATCATATCGGTAACCGATGCTGCTTTGGTCTCGAGAACCTCCGCTATCGCATTGGTCGTTATGCTCTCCGGCTCGCGCTCAGATAACTTATAAATGGCTTTCAGGTAGTTTTCTTCCGTAAATGAATACATGTCGCAAAGATAAAAATTTTAGACTAGTCTAAAAATAATTTTTTAGAGCACATAAAATTGGGGACAAACGATAAAAGCATACCTTTGTTTGAAGAGTATGAAAACATTGAAAAAAATTTGGTCTTATATTGCTTTCTGGAAGGCTCGTCCTGCTGACGAACCGTCATCTTTTAACCTGAAAATGATGCATAGCATCAACAGAATTTCAATTTTCATGTTTTTGTTTGCACTTATTGTCATGATTTACCGTTGTACACGGTAATGGAATGACGTTTGAATATTGAACCACCAAACACATTATTAAACTATGTTATTTATTGGATTGATTTTTTTAGGACTCAGCTTATTGATAAGCTGGAGGTTTAAAAGTAAAGTTAAGGAATACAGCGAGGTTACCTTATTTAACAATATGTCGGGAGCTGAAATTGCGGAAAAAATGTTACGTGATAATCATATCTATGATGTAAAAGTTATAAGTGTAGATGGTCAGTTAACCGATCACTACAACCCGCAGGATAAAACGGTAAACCTGAGCAGAGATGTATTTCACGGACGCAGTGTAATTGCAGCTGCCATTGCGGCTCATGAATGCGGACATGCCGTGCAACACGCTAATGCATATGTTTGGTTAGGATTTCGTTCTGCAATTGTTCCTGTAGTAAGTTTAACTTCGCGTTATGTGCAATGGGTATTGTTAGGTGGTATTTTATTGTTAAATACATTTCCTCAATTATTGCTTATCGGAATTATTATGCTGGCAGCTATTACCCTGTTTTCATTGGTAACCTTACCGGTTGAGTTTGATGCAAGCAAGAGGGCAATGGTTTGGTTGGATCATAACAGAATTGTACAACAGGATGAATATGCAATGGCCCGTAATGCTTTAAACTGGGCAGCGTCTACATATGTTATTGCTGCGTTATCTTCGTTGGCCACCTTATTGTATTATGTTTCTATTTTCTTCGGAAGAAGAAACTAAACTACCACACCACATTATATAAAATCCTTTAGTTATCTATAACTAGGGGATTTTTTTTGTCATATACTTTTTGTGGTGCAATATCGTTTTATTCAATATTTTTGATGTTCGTGAATAGACTCTTACTCCTCATCAGTTGTTTATATTTTTCTACAGCGCATGCACAGCTGGGTGGCACAAGTACTTATCAGTTTTTGACATTACAACCCAATGCAAGGATTGCTGCTTTAGGCGGCACTGCCATTACCCTTGATGATAATGATATGAATCTGGCTATTCAAAACCCGTCATTACTTAGAGCAGACATGAATAATCAGATTACTAATAATCATGTGTTTTTGTTTCAGGATATCGGGGCCGGATATGTCGGATTTGCCAAGCAAATTGATAGTGTTGGAACTTTTTCTTTCGGCATTCAATATATCGGATATGGTAGTTTTAAACGCACTACCGCAACCGGAGAAGAGATTGGAACATTTAGCGCGGGAGAATACGCGGCCAATATTGGTTACGGAAAAAGATTAAGCGGTCATTTTTCGGTGGGAGGACAGGTGAAATTGATTTACTCATCATTATCAGAGTATGCTTCGTTGGGCATTGCTACGGATATCGCAACAACCTATCATAACGAGGAAAAGTTATTTACGGCAGCAGCTGTTATCAGCAATGTGGGACGTCAGATTACATCCTATAATCAAGGTAATAATGAGGAGTTACCGTTTAATGCGCAACTGGCATTCTCCAAGAAATTTCAACACAACCCTTTTCGATTTACCGTAGTAGCTAACCATTTGGAAAAAGCAGGACAACTTTTGTATGCTAATAATGAAAAGCCGGGCCTGAAAAAATCACTCGAAACGGGAGAGACTATTCCGGAAACGTATGGTATAGGAGATAAAACATTGGCACATCTTACCTTTGGCTCTGAGGTATTGTTAGGCAAAACATTTTACGTGGCGCTATCCTATAATCATTATAAACGTTGGGAAATGAAACTGGAAGATATGGGCGGTTTTGCCGGTTTTTCATGGGGCTTTGGCTTTAAAGTAAGTAAGATGCAGGTAGCTTATGGAAATACCGGCTATTATGTTGGTCATGGCACCAATCACTTTTCTTTTATCTTTAATTTAAACGATTTCAAGAAAAAGAAGCGTAGTACAGCTTCCTAGTCTTGAGAATTTTTGGTTTATTTGTGGTGAAACTAAGTCACCATTATGTCGAATATCATTGTAGCAATTGACGGTTTTTCTTCTTGCGGTAAAAGTACGCTGGCTAAACAAATAGCAGTGGCACTGCATTACCGTTATATTGACACAGGAGCAATGTACCGGGCAACAGCGTTGTTTTTACTGCGCAATCAAATTGATATCTACCATCCGGAACATGTATTGGAATCTTTAAATGATATTCATATTGATTTTAGGGTAAATAAAGAAACACAATCACAGGACATTTATTTGAATGGTGAGAATGTAGAGAACGAGATTCGGGTGAACCCTCGTGTGGTAAGTATTGTAAGTGATGTTAGTGCCATCAGTGAGGTGCGAAGATTTTTGGTTAAACAACAACAAAAGATGGGTGAATACAAAGGCATTGTGATGGATGGCCGGGATATTGGAACGGTTGTATTTCCTAATGCTGAATTGAAAATATTCGTAACAGCTGATCCTGAAATCCGTACCCAGCGCAGGTTGGATGAGTTGAAGGAAAAAGGCCAAAACACAACATTTGAAGAAGTATTAGCCAATCTTGAAAAGCGCGATCACATTGATACAACAAGAGCAGACAGCCCATTGAAAAAGGCTGACGATGCAATAGAATTAGATAACTCAAATATGTCTCGTGAGGATCAGTTTAATCTGGTTTATGATTGGGTGAAACAGAAAATTCAACAAGCCAGCGCATAAATTCAACACATAAAAAAAGTCCTGCACGAAGATATCATGCAGGACTTTTTTAGTTATAACATAATAGATTATTCTGTCATATCCACTTTGATATTGTACTCGCCACCAAAGGCTTTTTCTTTTATTTTAGCTTCTACTTCATCAGCCAGTTCAGGGTTGTCAAGGAAAAGTTGTTTTACTGCTTCACGACCTTGTCCAAGTTTGGTGTCGCCATAACTGAACCATGATCCACTTTTCTTCACAATCTCCATATCACTTCCCAAATCTACTATTTCACCAACCTTAGAGATTCCGGAACCATAGATAATGTCAAACTCAACGGTACGGAATGGAGGTGCCACTTTGTTTTTCACCACTTTTACTTTGGTGCGGTTACCAATAATATCGTTACCTTCTTTCAACTGACCAATTCTTCTGATGTCTAGACGCACCGAAGCGTAAAACTTCAGGGCATTACCACCGGTAGTGGTTTCGGGGTTACCGAACATAACACCTATCTTTTCGCGTAACTGGTTAATGAAAATACAAATACAGCCGGTTTTATTGATGGTACCGGTTAGCTTACGCAGAGCCTGACTCATCAAACGTGCTTGTAATCCCATTTTTGAATCACCCATATCACCTTCAATTTCCGCTTTAGGAACCAAAGCCGCTACGGAGTCAATCACAATAATGTCAATGGCACCCGAACGAATCAATGCATCCGCAATTTCTAACGCCTGCTCTCCGTCATCCGGTTGTGAGATCAACAGGTTGTCTACATCAATGCCTAATTTTTGCGCGTAACCTTTATCAAAGGCGTGCTCAGCATCAATAAATGCAGCCATACCACCTTTTTTCTGAACCTGTGCAATGGCATGCTGAGCCAAAGTAGTTTTACCCGAAGACTCTGGTCCGTAAATTTCAATAATTCTTCCAGTAGGAAATCCGCCTATTCCCAATGCTATATCTAAGCCCAATGATCCGGTAGAAATAGCCTCAACGCCTTCAACCACGCCACCATCCAATTTCATGATGGTTCCCTTGCCGTAGGTTTTTTCCAACTTATCAATGGTAAGCTGAAGTGCTTTTAATTTTTCTTTGTTGTCTTGTTTGTCGCTCATATTGCTTAATTATTCTGTTTCGAATTTCTGATAAATACCTTGAAAAAAAAGGGATGTGCAAAAGTTGTAGACCATTTTCTCTGCACATTTTACTTCTGTTTTCGTGTACAAAGTTTATGTGTTGGTTCGCACCCTATCTGCGGGCTAAATTTTTTTTCTTTCTTTTTTCGAATGAGGTTGTTTGTTAACAATTCGGTGATTGAAAATGACAGGATAGATAATTTTTTTACTTGCTATAATGTTATCTAATTGTTAAATTTGAGACACTAAAACGTTAGTGAAATTATAAGTACTTTAAAATCAGCTAAAAAAATTGACTTCTAAACTAGACATATTCTCCTTTCTTAAATTAACGCTCAGGCTTTTTATCTGTTTGATGCTAGGAATGAGTGTGACTAATGCTGCTGAATTATCTAAGCAGGTTACGGTTAATTTATACGGGCACATATTGACGTTTAATGCAGTTGAACATTTCACTTCTACAGATGATCAGTGTTTCAGTGAAGAAACATTGCAATCAAGCGTTGACAAACTCATGCAGGATAATATGCTGGATTCATTGATAACTCAAATGAATCAATATGGAACAACACTGCATATGGATGACATGGCTTACCTGCTCATGTTGAACAAGGTAACAAACATATTGTTGAATCAGGGAAGTGATGATTGTAAAACATTGTTTAAGTATGCAGTGCTTCAGAAAAAAGGGTTTGATGTGTTCATTGGTTATACGGAATCATCCATTACACTGTATGGACGTACTAATGTAATGATTGACAATTGCCTGTTTGTAGAACGAGGCACGAAAAAATATTTTGACCTTTCTTTTAACCAACATACTGAACCCCATACTGAGCACTTGTTTGTAATGCGTCATGAAGGAAAAGCATTGCCCATTGTGATGAACATGATTACACCTCCGGCATTCTCAGCTAAGCAATCAAAAAAGGTATTACCTTTTGAGTATGATGGGTTCGTATATTTTTTCTCAACAAATATTAACCAATCACTGGTTGAGTATTATAAAGAGTTGCCAACCATTAATATCAGTACTGTTTATCTGAATTATGGTTTGTCGGCTCCGGCAATTGCATCACTGGTGCAGGAGATGAAGCAAGCTACTTCATCTATGTCAACAACAGAAGGTGTTAATTTTATGCTGCGTTTTGTGCAAACAGCTTTCGAATACAAAAAAGATGAACAGGTATATGGTCAGGAGAAATTCTCATTCCCGGAAGAAACTATTACCAATACTTATTCTGATTGTGAAGATAAAGCTATGTTGTTTGCAGTATTGGCAAACAAAGTATTTGGGTTGAAAACAGTTGCGTTGTACTATAAAAATGCCGATCATATTAATGTTGCGGTGGAGAGTTGGAAACAAAATGTAAAGGGAAATTTTGTATTCAATGATCGTAACTATATTATTTGCGAACCAACCGGAAATGGCTTCAATATTGGCGAAAGCGCTACCTCCGTAAATTTAGCAAGTCTTATTGATTGGTAATCTATTTCTCTACTTTATAAATAAAATACGTCTGATTCACATTCACCGGATTCAGTACATGCATCGTTTTATCCAATAAACTTGATTCAATTGTTGCTTCATAAGTCAAACCGTGAACATATTTTTTAATGGTTTCAACACGTTGTTCAATGTTTTCGGCTTCAGAGAAAATAATATAATCGGGCAGGGGTAAATTATTTTTGGTAATGCTGTCAAATACGATTTGTGCCGGAAATTCACCTGCTACCTCATAAGGTTTATCCCATTTACCTACATAAAACAATGGCATCATTACAGCATTCCAGGTATTACTCGATTCCACCATATAATACTTCATATCCTCTTTGTGATATAAATAACTCATAGCATCAACACGACTTATTTTGGTAGAACTTGGAGTTAACAATAGTAGTAAAATAGTATTCATGATCCAGAAAAATTTCCAGATACCTTTTAAGAATTTTGGATGCTTGAGCCAATAGTTAGATTGTGCCGTGAAAGATGTCCAGCCTGCCATTCCCGCCATCACAAAAAAGGGGATTACAGGTAGAATGAAACGTTCCTGTTTGTTTGGGAAATAACTGTGAAAGGCAAAAAAACATAAAGCCGGAACAATTACCCAAAGGTATTGTTTCCACGATTTATACATCCCAAAGAATAGAAACAAACTCACCGGAGGAATCATTAATCCGCTAACAAGTATTATATAATTATACCATGGTCCGTTAATATAATTAGTAGCATTGGCAATATTGTAGTTGGTGTATTCCTGAAACTCGGCAAAAGGTTTGCCCCAAATATATATGTCTATTCCTCCCTGGATAACAACCATTGAAATGGCTGCTCCAATTCCAAAATAGATTCCTTGAATCCACTTGCGTTGCATCCAGATGGCAAGCCCCATTCCACCAATAAACATAATGGTTTGAAAGCGGAACGAAAAAGCAATACCGGCAACTAGTCCTGCCAACAAAAAAACCATCAACTTGTTGCGTTCATCAGCTTTTATTACTAGCCAGGTGGAAACCATCAAAGGAGGAATACAAACCATTTCAACCATGTTGCGAATACTCATCATGGGTATAAACCAGTATAAGGCAAGGATAAGTCCCACACGTTTGGCAACGGTTGATCCGCTTAAGTGTGATGATATTTTATAACCAAACAATACGATCACCATACTATACAATGCGTGCAATAAACGCACGATGTACATTTTGATCTCGGGATCATTTAATCCGATAGTTTTGAAAAAGGAGAATAGCAGGTAATGTATTCCCGGATAAAACAAACTATGACCGCTGGCTATGGTATTGCCATTCCAGGGCATCCAGGATTTGTAGTCGACCCCATCTACCCATTGCTGGGCAACTTCTATCACTAAAAAATGATCATCCGAAAATCCGTATCCATGTGAAAAAATAGCTGCAATTAACCGTACAAATAATCCCAGGAATAAAATACTCCTCAGAGGGTGTTGGTTATAATACTGTTGAATATTTTGTAGCATACTGTTAAGTGTGACTGTTATCGTTTGATATCTTCAGGATTGAGCACAGCCATAGTGGCCGTACCTTTGGCGATAAGTGTTTTTTGTTCTCCGTTATGTACCCACAATTCGCTTTCACAAAAATGTAACCGGGAACCGGCCTTTGCCACACGGCCAATGGCATGCAGAGTATCACCTTTACCGGGATTGAAATAAGAAACCTTCATTTCTACTGTCACTACACCTTGACCTTTTCTTACTAAGGTGAATGCTGCAAATCCCATTACAATATCAGAAACGGTAGCAGTAACACCTCCATGTACAAATTCCATTTGTTGCAGATGATGTTCTTGCAGTTCCATTGAGCCTTTGATACAGCCCGCTTCAATGGTGTGAATGGTAAATCCGATAAAATTAGTGAAATGGTTGCCGCCAATTTTTTCGCGTACCATTTCTATAAATGCGGGTTCCTGTGGTGTAAATGTCATATGTGGTGGTTGTACCTGTTGTCAAAACAAAGAGGAGCAATTGCTTTCAAAGTGCTTGGAGTTCAGGTTTTGCTGCTGATTATCATCATTCTTTAGCCTTCCAATGGGGATAATCGAATGGGATAAACAATCAAATGATTAAATTTCTTACTTTTGGTGCACTGCGAAAGTACACAAATTTAAGAATGAGCACACAAGCACTTCCTGTTACGAAAAATTTTATTGACCGCGAACAACTATCGCAAATTGTGGCTACCTGTGATTTATGGGTGTTGTTTGCTGCAGATAAAATAACATTGCTGGCGGCAGATAAAAGCAATCAGCGTGTTGCGGGTTTAACTGTGTTGGAAAGCCCTGATGTGCATGTGTTTCAAAAGGGGTTATTTGATTTGCGCAGTTGGATAGAAGGTTTGGAATTATACGGATTGGACTATAACAATACCCATATTGTATTTGAAACGCCAGAATTCTGTATTGTTCCTGAGGCATTGTTTGCAACAGAAAAGGCCGAAACGATTTTAGGGTTGCAGCATGAATTGCCTAAGTTCAGTGCAGTGTTAACCAATCGTATTCTACAAAAACAATGGGTGAACGTGTTTGCTGTTCCGCAATTGTTTGTCTCAACTGTTAAAGTATTATTTCCTCAGGCAGATCTTCATCATTACGCAACCTTTATGTTACAGGCTTTTGCTGCCACCAATCATAAACAAAAGGATACGTTGTATGTAAACGTACACACACAATACATTGATGTAGTGCATATGCATGAACAAGAATTATTGTTTGCCAATACCTTCCAAACAGAAGCCGATACGGATATTATCTATTTTATTTTAAGCGTTGCTGAACAGCAAAAAATAAATGTAGACAAACTTAAACTGGTGTTGACCGGTGATGTAAATGCCACCAGTGCATTGTTATCGTTACTTAAAAAATATGTTCCCGAAGTGTTGTTGTTGAAACGTTATACAGAGTTTACCTATCCTGCTTCGTTTCGTGAATTTGAGGATCAGCAATATTTTACCTCTACCGCAGTATTGTTGTGCGAATAGTCAGTGGCACACATAGAAGTATCTTAATCCAACCACCCAAAGGTTTACCTGTACGTCCTACTACCGACAGGGCCAAGGAGAGCTTATTCAATATCATTGAGAATAATTTTGACATAGAAGATTTAACTGTGCTTGATATTTTCAGCGGCACCGGAAACATTGCGTATGAATTTGCCTCTCGCGGAGCAGTTAAAATTACAGCAGTCGACATCAACGAAAAATGCCTACTGTTTATTAAAAGTGTGAAAGAGAAGTTGAAGCTGACATCACTTCAAGTGGTAAAAAAAGATGCGTTCGCGTATCTGAACAATACTCCGGAAAAGTACGATATCATTTTTGCGGATGCTCCATATGCACATAAACAGATCATTGACATTCCCCGCATCGTGCATGCCAAACAATTGCTCACCGAAACAGGCTGGCTCATTGTGGAGCATGAGAGTTTATTAGACTTGGATAAAGAACCGGGCTTTTTCGATAAGCGCGTGTATGGCCAATCGGCTTTTAGTTTCTTTAAGGTTTAACTACCATTATTTTGTATTTTCGGAGTAATAATGAAACTCCTCACCGCACAACAAATCAAAGATTGGGATGCATATACGATCATGCATGAACCCGTTACTTCATTGGATTTAATGGAGCGCGCAGCTTCGAGGTGCGCCAACGAAATTGAATTGTTTTTGCAATTACATCAAACACTCTCTTCAGTTGTAGTATGCTGTGGTCCCGGAAACAATGGCGGTGATGGGTTAGTGATTGCGAGGTTATTGTTTCAAAAAGGTATTCAGGTCAGCGTGATTTTACTCAACAAAGGAGCGAAGACAACAGCAGATTTTGATGCAAATAGGGAACGATTACCAGAAGGTTTATCTGCAATAGAAGTAGTTTCGCAACAAGAAATTCCTGTATTTACCAAAGAACATCTGGTGGTTGATGCATTGTTTGGAAGCGGCTTAAACCGCGTTACAGAAGGTGTTACGGCAACACTTATTGATCTCATTAATGAATCGGAAGCGTATGTTGTAGCTGTTGATATTCCAAGTGGATTGCCGGCTGAAGTGAATGATGTAGAAGAAATTTCCAATCGTTCTATCATTGAAGCGGACTGCACATTAACTTTTCAAGTACCTAGAAAATCATTTATGCATGCAGAATGCTATGATTTTACAGGTGACGTGAAGGTGTTGGATATTGAATTGCACAATGGGTTTCTATCAACTTTTCACGTTCATGATTTTTACATTACAGAACAAGTGGTACGGAGTATACTGAAGCCACGTTCAGTATTCAGCCACAAAGGAACGTTTGGGCATGTTTTAATTGCTGCCGGGAGCTACGGAAAGATAGGAGCGGCTATTCTGGCTTCGAAAGCTGCTTTGCGCACAGGTTGTGGATTAGTGAGTGCTTTCATTCCAAAAGTAGGATACACCATTATGCAAACAGCATTGCCCGAAGTGATGGTGTTTACAGATGATGAAATAGTTGAATTACGCAATTTCCCTCAAACAGATTTGTTTTCATCTGTAGGAGTGGGACCCGGAATCGGAACAAATGAATATACACAAAAGGGGCTGATGGCATTTCTAAAGCAAATACATCAACCTGTTGTGCTGGATGCGGATGCCCTTAATATACTGGCAACTGTTTTGCCTAAACAAAAGGATTTTATTTTTCCTAAACAATGCATCATCACCCCACACCCCAAAGAGTTTGACCGGTTAGCGGGGCATTGCAATAACAGTTTTGAACGTTTGCATAAACAACGTGCCTTTGCACAACGACATCAAATAACTGTGGTATTGAAAGGGGCGCACACAAGCATTGCAACTCCTGATGGAAGAACATATTTCAACAGTTCCGGCAATCCTGCTCTTGCAACTGCTGGAAGCGGGGATGTGCTAACCGGTATCATTACAAGTTTACTCGCGCAACAATACTCACCTGAAGAAGCAGCTGTGACGGGCGTTTACCTTCATGGTTTATGTGCGAACATGTGGGTTGAAGAGGGAAATCATACCATGATTGCAAGTGATATTATCGAAATGATTCCGCAAGCATTGCAGGCAATCACTCATCCTTTTAAAATATAAAAACGTATCTTTAAGTTTTAATGGTTTCCCTTATGAAAAGATTATTAATCACCCTAATTGCGTTGACATTATGTGTTGCAGTCTGTTATTTCTGGCACACAACAATGCTTAAAGAAAAGCATCAAGAAGAAGAGGGAAAAGAGGCCAAGATGGCTCCGTATGATTATTTTGAAATGGCTCGTAACTATCCTGATTTTACATTAGATGAGAAAGCGTTTAAGAAAGCCGTACAAGAGTGTTATGCAGACATGCGCAAGCAGTCTAAAACAGACCCTTTTTCGGGAACATGGATTCAGGAAGGTCCTACAAACATAGGTGGCCGTATTGTGAGTCTTGCTGTGCACCCCACAAATAACAATATCCTATTTGCGGGCAGTGTATATGGTGGTATTTTTAAATCAACAGATGGTGGTAATAACTGGCGCCCTGTGTTTGATAGTACGGCCTATTTATCTATAGGATGCATTACCATTGATAAGATCAATCCGAATATTATGTATGCGGGTACAGGTGATCCGTCTACGGCATTTACAGCTTTCACCGGAAACGGTATTTACAAATCAACAAACGGTGGAGAAACCTGGACGTATTTGGGATTGGCACAAACGGGTGTAGTTGCAAAAATTGCGGTTCATCCAACCAATAACCAAATTCTGTTTGCTGCTACAATGGGCTTTTTGATGCGAAGGGATAACAATAAAGGCTTATACAAAAGTATTGACGGTGGAGCGACATGGAGCAGTGTATTGTACATAGATAATGAAACCGGTGCAATGGATGTGGTGATTCATCCGGCCAATCCGCAAATAATGTATGCCACAACCATGCGTAGAATTCGTACCCATAAAGAGAGTCTTGTATACGGCAATACTACAGGCTTGTATCAAAGTATTGATGGTGGAAATACCTGGGGAGAGCTTACCAATGGATTACCTCCCAAACCATGGTGTAAGGTAAATGTGGAGCTGCATCCAACGCAAGCGAATACACTATTTGCATC
Organism: Bacteroidota bacterium; assembly: GCA_040386055.1. Lineage (GTDB taxonomy): Bacteria > Bacteroidota > Bacteroidia > UKL13-3 > UKL13-3 > UKL13-3. Next base: position 2,256 of record JAZKGH010000168.1, on the reverse strand, counting down.
AGTTGTAAATCAGGAATTGCAATTAGGAGGAATCTACCGGAGCACCACCGCAGGTAATTCATGGCAGGAGCTGAATACTGTAGATATAGACACCAATGCACTTGGAGGTTTTGGGTGGTATTTTGGAGAGGTACGAATAAATCCATTTAATACGAATCATATTTTATTACAGGGTGTTGATTTGTGGGAATCAACAAATGGAGGAAATAATTGGGACTATGGAGCACCACGTTGGTATCAATACATTGTTCATGCGGATAAACATTACCTTCATTTCTTATCGGCTTCCAGTTATTTATTAGCGACAGATGGTGGCGTTTATAAAACAACGAATGCAGGAGTAACCTGGAATAAACTCAGTAATTTTCCCATCACACAATTTTACCATGTAAAATTCAACCCATGGTCACCCGGAATATATTATGGAGGAGCACAGGATCAGGGAACATCAAAAGGAAATGCATCTACAATGAATACTTGGGCGAGAGTATTGGGTGGAGATGGGTTTCGGCCGGAGTTTTCCAACACGGATGCTAATATTATGTGGGCATCTACTCAAAACGGACGTATTTATTATTCAACAGAGAATGGAATTAATTTCTCACCGGCAACAAATGGTGTGGATGATGATGATCGCAAGAACTGGGATTCTCCTTATCTGTTAAGTAAGCACAACCGTAACGCATTTTTGGGAACACAATACGTTTACATGGCGGATGATTATACTTTTCCTTTTTTTCAGAAAATAAGTCAGGATTTAACAGATGGAAATATTTTTGGAGCAGCCTTTCATACCATTTCAGCTTTAAAAGAACATGAAGTAACGTCACAGAATGTATACGCAGGAACAAGCGATGGAAATGTGTGGCGTAGTAGCAATCAAGGCGTGGCGTGGGAAAATATCACGTCAACATTGCCTGATCGATACGTCACAAACTTTGCAACGTCCTTTCACAATGAGAACCTTATTTACGTTACCCACTCAGGTTACCGCAGTGACGAAAATATCCCACATATTCATTGTTCCAAAAACAATGGAACCACCTGGGAGAATATATCAGGTAACCTGCCATCATTTGCCATTAATGATGTGCATGCGTTTAGTAAGAATGATAGTATTCTGGCAGTGGCAACAGATGGTGGTGTTTACATTACGACTGATGCAGGAACCAGTTGGAGCAGGATGGGAAACAATATGCCGGTATTTCCTGTGTTTGATTTGGATTACGACTCTGTCAATTATAAAATTATTGCCGGAACCTTCGCTCGCTCCATAATGAGCTACGATGTAAGCAGTCTGTTTAAGAAAGATCCTGAGCCAATTGGTTTGATTGAAAATACGATTCTGGCCCAACTAAAAGTATATCCTGTACCTGCAACTATTTCAATCAATATTGATTTACCCGAACAATTTAGGTATGAACGAATGTCGGTTGTGAACGTAAGTGGACAAAGGATGTACGCAACGAATGAAGTGAATCGAACACATCATATTGAAACAGCAGATTGGGGTAATGGGGTATATTTTATATTGGTTTATGTTGAGGGTTTGAAAATACCTGTTGTGAAAAAAATAATGAAGTAGCCATATTAATCATTTTCATTTACCATATTCGTATGGTTAAATTATCTGTATGAAACGTATTGCATTATTTCCCGGAACATTCGATCCCATTACAGTGGGACACTTAAATATATTGGAACGCGCTATTCCGTTGTTTGACGAAATAGTTATTGGTATTGGGCATAACAGCTCAAAGTCTACGCTTTTTCCTCTGGAACAACGTGAAAACTGGGTTAGGGATATTTTTAAAGATGTACCGACAATTCGTGTGGAATCGTATGAAGGATTAACCGTTGATTTTTGTAAAAAGATAGGTGCCAACTATATTCTTCGTGGTTTGCGCAACATGAGTGATTTTGATTACGAAAAGAATATCGCACAAATGAATAAGCTGGTAACGAATCATATTGAATCTATCTTTCTGATGTGTGATCCTGAGTATACCCCAATCAGTTCATCGGTTGTAAGAGACCTCATCCGCAACGGTGGAAATGCCGCTCCGTATTTACCGAAGGAAGTAAAATATTGAAGAAATGCGGATTGCGGAGTGAACAAAAATGCGGAATGTAAAAAGAAATACGAAAGGAAGAAACTAGGCAGTAGGCAAATGAAATAAAAAACACGAATTAGTTAATGTAGACATTAACTAATTAACTCCAGATAGCTATCGGGACAACACAATTAACAGATCA
>JAZKGH010000167.1:0-4398 GCA_040386055.1 Bacteroidota bacterium | reverse complement strand
CGTATGTCCAGGGGCCACTTACATTCGGAACCATAAATATGCTCTTGATATACCGGCTTCCATTAATAGCAGTAAAAACGGACGCAGGATACAGTTCCTGAGCTCTTGTGCCATCTGTTCCATAATAATAAGGAACAGTATTCGATGGACCTGATGGAATAATTGTTTGTGATACAAAATCCGGTGTTTGACTTTGTACCTGAATGCATAAAAGAGAAACCAATAATGCAATGAGAAGTTTTTTCATAATAATTTGTTAGGTGAGAAAAGTAAAGTGCTGTTAAAATAATTAGCGTGAATTTAATATAGACCCCGCAATACCTGTAATTGGTTACAGCTAGTTTACCGAAGGAGCAAAAAAAACACCTGAACGTGTTATGTTCAGGTGTTTTTAAATAATCTTTAAGAAATATTAAAGAGATTGTTGTGATTATTCTTTTATCAGTTTGATTGTTTGCAAACTATTATCGAGAAGAATCGTCATGAAATAAAAACCGGATGGTAAGTTTTTCAGGTTATCAACCTGTATCATGTTCTTACCTGCCTTGGCTTGTTTGGTAAATGTCCCCATCATCTTGCCGGTGATATCTCTCACCTCAAAAGTTACTTCTGTTTCCGTCATGCTTTCAAAAGCCATTATTACATTTGCATTGAATGGATTAGGATGTACATCTACATTCGCCAACAAGTGATTGTTTTGATTGCTTACCGAAACAATTTCTGAGTATTCAAATTGACCGTCTCTATCAACCATTTTCAAGCGATAATAAACAATCGAATACGTTTGGAAAGGAGAACTTACATCTTCGTATGAATAAGTGCTCACTGTTTTACTTTCACCCATTGCATCAAGTTTGGCAAGTGATTCAAAGTGTTTGCCATCAGTAGATCGTTCAATTTCAAAGTGACTGCTGTTGGTTTCTGTTGCAGTTGCCCAATTGAGTGACACATTTAATTCATCTAAAGGTTGTGCAGAAAAATTAAGCAACTCAACCGGTAACGGGAATGTGAGACTTTCATCTGCTCCAATATAAGGGAAACTAACATGACGGGTTTGTCCATCAAAATCGGTAGGTATACCTGCAATAGGAGTTCCCACTAATGAAGTATTCCCAAGTGATGTGCCTGTTAGATGCAAATCAGTATTGGATACAAAGTTTACAGTGGTGTCAACTGATTGAAGATCTTGTGTGGTTGCCGTGCGCCAATCAGCTAATGTAAGTTGATCAATTGCATTGAATTGTCCCAATGTTGCATTTGCGTCATAAACATTCCGGTTAATTGTAAGCGTGGTATTTGCACTCAAAGCAACGGCATAGTGCATGCCTCCGGTTGTTGCATTTGATCGGGTATTCATGAATATATTATTGAGCAGGGAGTCAACTCCAACACCATTGCTACGGTAAGCGTATGAGTTTGAAACTCCATTAGCAACTCCTGAACCGCCAATGTTCACACTGTTGAAAATGGTTACGTTACTACTACCGGCTACTTTCTGAATACCTGTAATAAAATGAGGGCCCGTTGCTGCAAGTCCGGTAGAGTCAAAGCCCAGGCGAATCATATTATTTGCTATAAGAAGTTTAGCTGAACCTGAACCCTGTGTGATACCCGATACTAGTGCTGAGGTCTTGCTTGACGAGGCGTATAATGAATGAACTAGGTTACGTTCTATTCTGTTTGGTGTACCTGTATTTGTTGAACTGTAGTGAATTCCCATTACATTAACAGCACCTGAAAGAGCTTCCGAAACCAATGCACTTACTGTGTTACCGGAAATAAGCATCGTTCCTGCTCCTGAGACTGTGCTATTGATTCCAACAATTGCAGAAGACTGGTCTGTTGCTGCATTGGTTGATACAGAGTATAGTTTACGAACTGTATTACCCGTTACACTTGAAGAAACAGTTGTGGCTCCTGTTATGTAAATTCCTTTAAGTCCGTTTGTAGTGTTTGTTGAAGCGAGTGCACAAAGTGTAGAAAGGTTCATCACTGTATTGCCTGTAATGTTAATAGCAGCCCCTTGTGCGGCACTGGCTGCAATTCCCATAACAGTAACGGGTGCCAGCGAACTACTCATACTCTGTACACTATGCGGAGTGGTTAAACTACCTACTAAATTGTTCGAAACAGTAACCGCACTGCTATATGTTCCGCTCAAATACATACAAAGCATTTGAATGCCACCTGTAGCAGCATCACCCGATAGTGAACCTATTGAATTGTTTTGAATCAATCCGGAGTTCGCTCCTGCATAACGTATTCCATATTGGTTTACACCAGTTCCGGTATTTTTATAATAAATGTTAATTGATCCCGTCCCTGTTGGTGCACCAATAGTATTTCCGGTAATATTTCCGGTATTTACAACACCACTTAATACATGTATGCCGGCAAACCCTGCTGTTGTTCCTGTCAACCCTGAATACAATGTGATATCTGAAATGGTGTTTCCCTGAATGGAAATAGGTGTTGTGATACCTGCAGCCACAATATCTATAGTTCTGAAATAGTGAAGTAAATAATTAGTTGCACCTACATTGTCTCCGATAACAAAAGTGGATCCCGGTATTCCGGGAATATTACCACCTATTCTGTTACCAACTATACTGCAACCATTAACAGTTGCACTGTTGATTTGAATGGCTCTGAAACCCACAGCTATTGTAAGCGCAGGAGTGGAGGTAGAGTTACGTATTGCGGTTTGGTAAAAATTGTTTCCGTTTCCTGCGGTTCCGATATTCCAGTTGCTATTTCCAGCTGCCAGTAATATTCCATTAACCGCAGTAACACTGGCAGCGTTAGGGAAGAAGTCGAAAATATTACAGTTTATGATCGTGTTATTCTTATTATCTGCAGGCGATGCACTACCGGATGAATAGATACAATTGGTTGTTTTGGATAAACCATTAACAGAACAATTATCTAAAAGATTATTACTGTTTCCATTTGTAACAGCAGTACCGGTAGTGGTTGAAAAGAATACCATACCATTTGTTGTCAAAGTATCTACGCTTGTCATATTGATGTAGCGCAGTGTATCATTTTGGGCATCATTTATAAATCTGAACACAGATCCTGTTCCGTTAGTATTTGCAAAGGTTAATTCTTTTGCCGTTCCTGCACCGCCCGGTCTTCCATCAAAACGGATACGTTTAGTTCCATTTAAATCAATAAGGGTAGTTGCACCCGCACCGCTTACCTGCAAAGCCGTAGCTCCGGTTGCCGGTCTTATGGTTACATTCCAGTTTCCTCCAACAGTTGCAATTTGATTGAATACAATAGGGAATGTTTCACCTGTGGTACCATCATAGGTTGGTTGTAGTTCAAAAATAACATTACCTGTAAGCTCGGCACCATTTAATGCAGCGGCCACATTGGTTAATTTTGCATACGTACCTGTTGGGCCAACACTATAAGTACCTGATGTAAGTGTGTTCAGTTTTGAAAAAGTACGTGTAGTAACTGCAGGGTCCGGATTGGCTGCATAACCCGCAGGGTCTGCCGGACCAAAATTCGTAATTGTAGCAGCCTGAATCGGATTGACGGAAATGTTCAGCCCCGGCCCTACAATATCTCTGGCAGCTACAAAATATTGATAGCTCCCCGGTGCTAATGATGCAAAAGATGTTCCCCATTTGTATGTTCCGTTCATTGTTCCTGAAGGAACACTGTCAGGTAAAAGTCCTGAGAATAAACCTGAAGTTCCCAAACGGTACCATAACTGAACACTACCTGCAGAGGATGTTACCGTTCCATTATTATCGGTGATGGTTGCATATACAGAAGGTGTTGCACTGTTGATGGAAAATACATTGGTAATAACCGGAGCTGCACTATCAAATAACGGTTGGGTGGTTTCATAAGCACCTACGCTTGGCAGAGTGGTGCTTCTTGTATTACCGAGAATATCTGTTGTTATCGCAATTGGTGTAGTAATAGGAGTTGCACTAAATACTGCAGGTGTAGCTGTTGCAAAATCCAAACTTGTTGCACTCGTGAAATTAGGATTGGCATTAGCGCTTCCCTGATCATTACCATCGGTTGGTGCAGCAGTTGAAATAGCTGCAGCATACTGAGGCAATGTTGCTCTGTCAGCCGCAGCCGCAAATCCAACAAATCCGTTTGCATTGGGTGCCCAGTATATATTATTGGAAGCAATTATGGGTGCTACATTGATGAAGGCAGCAAAGTGTTTTGCAACACCTGTTTGTGCAGGGGATGTATTGGAGAAAATATTGTTTCGGACATTCACAGTACCTGCTTTGTCTTTCCAAAAAGCAACAGATGTAATATTTAATCCGGGGTTATTAATGGATACAGAATTGTAATAGAAATCAGCAGTTCCAGTTCCGGTAGTTGTTCCAAACGAGATTCCTCTTATTGTTTGATTTGCAG
>JAZKGH010000166.1:6906-12540 GCA_040386055.1 Bacteroidota bacterium | reverse complement strand
GGCAAGGCCCGGCAGATAAAGCTTATGATGATTCGACAGACTACAGGAATGGCGGCTCGCCTGCTATTTATGCGGCCATGACTAAAAGCCTGGATGACGCAGTTGGCAAAATTATGAAGACCCTTGACGAAGAAAAATTATCAAATAAGACAATTGTAATTTTTACAAATGACAACGGCGGCGAACGATATTCGGATAATGGCGGACTGGCAAAAGCAAAAGGTACGTTGTGGGAAGGCGGCATAAGGGTGCCCGCTTTTGTAAAATGGCCAGGTAAGATTACTGCTGGGAGCATTACACAACAAGCAGCCATTACTATGGATTGGACAAAAACAATTTTATCAGCCTCTGATAGCTCAATAGCTGCATTTTGCCAAACAAGTTTGTTTTGTACGTTATTTAAATTTTTAAGAAAAGTTGGAGTGATAAGATTTGTATATAACTGGTTTGTGATATCCTCTTTTAGATCATAGTTTTTCTCGCAATGTCTACAGTATTTTTTTGATATGACATAACCTCCATTGAATGATTTATATAGCTTGACAAATAAACGAGAACATTTTGGGCACTGAAGCCAATTTAACGAACCATGTAATTTTAATAATTTTACATTATATCTTCCTTTGCCTAATGCATAAAGGCCTGGCTTTATCTTTTCATCATCTTCTTCAAGAGAACTTATGTAGCAACAGTAATCCAATACTCCAGAAAATTTATGACCTGATGGTATTGGATCCTCATTAATTACATTGAAGATATGATTATCAAGAATAATGTCCCAATTTGTTGTGATAATAGAAACAGTATCTAACTCTTCGTTATCTATTCTTTGTTTACAACAGTTAACAATATATCGAGCGAATTTATCTATGGTTTTCTTCTTGTCTGTGTTACTTTCTATTTCAGTTCGTAATGCTACGATCACCAGTTTGTTAATTTTTTCTCTTAGATCTAAAAGTTGTTTAGGTGTGTGATCTCTAAATGAAGTGGATTCTATGATTGATTTATCAATAGGTGTATAGATATCTTCAAGTGAATAGTTCGGTATTTCTTTTTTTAATACCATTAAGTTATTGATCATAAAAGATTCAAGTTGATCAATCCACTTAAGGGTTGATTTTCTTATACCATGTTTTGGATGCGTTCTTAATGCAAATATGGCGTTCAATAATTCTCCTTGATTGGGAGCTCCACAGCTTTTGGAAAAGCCAGCTCCCAATACATAAACAGTTTTTGGTCTCATATACCCAAATATAAATAAACAAATAACAAAGCATCGTGAAACAAAAAGAGGCATCCAAGTCTCCTCGAATGCCTCTTTTAAAAGTATAGTTAAATAAATTCCCTACTTCACCAACTGCCCGGTCAATCTCAATAAATCAGTCTCAGCTAATTTTAAATTATACCTGTTACTTACCAAGCGGTAATTTGTTTCCTCATAACTGCGTTGGGCTTCGCGGTAATCCAGTACTGTTGATTGGCCTCCTTTGTAGCGTTGTTGCATAAGGTCTAAATAAAGCTTTGCTGTTTTTACACTGGCTTCATCGTTGGTTACCTGGATGAGGGCATTGCTGTATTTTTGCCATGCCTGTTCAAAAGTGCTGCTTAAGTTTAAATGTGTTTGTTCGCGGCTGAGGGATGCATTTTTATATTGCAGTTTGGCTACGGCTACGTTGTTGGCATTTACGTTTCCGGTGTATAAGGGGAGGCCTAAACTAATGCCTGCATTGGGCCCGTAGTTTTGGTTGAGCAACGTAAATCCTGCCTGGCTTTGTGTTAAGGCATATCCATACGCTGCATTCAAACGTACTAATGGCAAGCGTACACCTTGCAATTCTTTTTGTGATTGTAAAGCGATCTCCACATTGTTTTCCGCGATCAATAATTCGGGGTTGGTATGGAAGGCAGTGTTGAGTTGTGTTTTTTGAAGCGTGGTATTTGTTACCAATAACGTGTCTATTCCATACACCGAATCAGCAGGTAAGTTGAGAAACGTATTTAAATCAGCATAACCATTTTTGATAAGTACCTGTTGGTTGATGAGGTTTTGTTTGCGTGTATCCATGTCCAACTGGGCAAGGTATACATCGGTGTTATTGGCCAGTCCTGCAGTAACGCGGATCTGCACTAGATCATACCGTTGCTTGCTGATGTCGAGCAATTGTTCTACAACAACCAGTGAAGCTTTTTGAGCAACAATATAACTGTACTTCTGGATCACATTGCTCACCATGTTTTGCATTTGTGATTTTAGTTTGTTGGCACCCATCGCTTCAATTTCTTTTAAGCGTTTTTTGGTAGCAAACATTTTCATACCATCAAATAAGGTATAGCCCAATGCAACATTTGCATTTACACTATTGCTGAATACATTGTCGCGTGCAATCACGGTACCGTTGGCCAATTCCTGTTTCAGGTTAGTGAGAGATGGATTATCACTCGCGTTCAATGAAACGTTAGGCAACATTCCTGCCGCACCGGCACTGTTTTGTTTGTGTGCTATTTCAGCTTCGTTGCGGGCAATTTGTATTTGCAGGTTTTTAGTTAACGCAATGCCCACTGCGTCCTGCAAGGTTATGTTCTGCGCAAAACTTGCCGTTGAACATAACAGGAATACTATTAATAATCTCTTATGCATTGTCTTGGTTTCGTTTGGCGCGCGATAAGTAAGTATATACCGCGGGAATAATAAATAAGGTTAACAGGAGGGAGATCATCAATCCGCCCACAATCACCACACCCAATGGAATACGGCTGGTAGCGGCAGCTCCGAGGGATAAGGCAATCGGTAAGGCGCCCAGGGCTGTTGCTAAACTCGTCATCAGGATCGGACGTAAACGTTGTGTTGCGGCTTCAATGGTTGCTTTGAGTTTGGTTTCACCTTGCTCACGTTTTTGGTTGGCAAATTCCACGATCAGAATTCCGTTCTTGGTTACCAGTCCCACCAGCATGATCATCCCTATTTGCGAGAAGATATTGATGGTTTGTCCGGTAAAGTATAAAGAGATTAACGCACCGGATAATGCCAGTGGCACAGTGATCATAATGGTTAACGGATCAATGAAACTTTCAAACTGCGCGGAGAGCACCAGGTAGATCAGAACCAACGCAAGCAAGAATGCAAAGGTTGTATTAGATGAACTTTCGGCAAAGTCACGCGATGGGCCGGAGAGGGAAGAGGTGAAACTTTCGTCCAGCATTCTATTGCCGAGCGCCTGCATCGCTTTTACACCATCACCAACAGTTTTACCCGGAGCCAATGAAGCTGAAATGGTAGCCGACTTATAACGATTGTAATGATACAACTGTGGCGGATTACTGTTCTCTTCCATCTTCACTACGTTGCTTAACAAGATGGATTCACCGCGGTTATTGGTTACATATAGTTTACTCAGATCGGTTGGTTCGTCACGATCGCCACGGTCCATTTGCCCGATGATCTGGTATTGTTTTCCGTTCTTGATAAAGTATCCCAAACGTCCGCCACTCAACGCAGATTGCAGCGTTTGTGCAACATCGGCAGCGCTCAGTCCAAGGTCTTTGGCTTTTAAGCGATCGATGGAAATCTGTAATTCCGGTTTGTTAAACTTGAGGTTAACATCCACTGCCTGAAAGGTTGGATCTTTGCGTGCTTCCGCTAAAAACTTCGGTAATACATCTTTTATTTTTTCGAAGTTTAAGTTCTGAATCACATACTGTACAGGCAACGCTCCACGAGAAGCTAATCCCACACTGATCGTTTGTTCTTCAATTAAAAAGGTACGTCCATCATTAAAGGCTGCGAGTTTTCCATTGGTACGTTTCACGATATCCGACTGACTGATATCACGTTCACCCGGACCATTTAGGAGAATCCGACCAAAGGCAGTGTTCACCGCTCCGGCACCAAATCCCTGGTTGTTGGTAGAGGCAAATACAAGTTGTGTTTCCGGAATTGAATCCTGAAAAAATCCGGTAAGCTGCTGCACGTAACTATCCATATAGTCAAACGATGTTCCTTCGGGCCCTGTGGTACTGAAACGGAATTGTCCTTTGTCTTCAATAGGAGCCAACTCATTTTGCAACACATTAAATAATAATACAATCACAGCGGCACTCACACCCAGAATGGGCCATGCCATCCATCTGCGTACCATAAATTTTGTAAGCCAACGTTTGTAACCGTTTTCCATTCCATTAAAAAAGGGTTCTGTTTTAAGATAGAACCATGATGGTTTATGTTCCTTTTGTGTGAGCAATACATTGAGCACAGGTGTGAGGGTTAAGGAGACAAAGGCCGAAATAATTACCGCTCCGGCTACCACTATCCCAAACTCTTTAAACAAGCTTCCTACAAATCCCTGAATAAAAATGATGGGTAGAAATACTACGGCAAGTGTGAGGGAAGTAGAAACAACCGCAAAGAAAATTTCTTTCGAACCTTCACGTGCGGCATCTTTAATAGAGAGTCCACCTTCGAGTTTGCGGAAAATATTTTCGGTTACTACAATACCATCATCCACTACGAGTCCCGTAGCAAGTACAATTCCCAATAATGTAAGTACATTGATACTAAAGCCGGATACATACATGATAAAAAATGCACCAATCAACGAAACCGGAATATCAATGAGGGGACGCAGGGCGATCATCCAGTTACGGAAGAAGAAATACACTACGAGTACAACAAGAATGAAAGCAATGATGAGCGTTTCTTCTACTTCGGATAATGCTTTGCGCACGTTGGTGGTTGAATCCAAAACGGTAATGAATTCAAATTCTTCATTCCCTTTTTGTTTTTTGATTTCGTCTAAACGTTTGTAAAACTCATCAGCAATCTTAATATAGTTGGCACCCGGTTGAGGTGCAATGGCAACAGCCACTGTATTTACGCCATTTAAACGGAAACCGATCTCTTCCACTTCACTGCCAAGAGTTACATCAGCAACATCTTTCATGCGCACCGTTCCTGTTGGTGTTTGTTTGAGGATGAGGTTACGGAAATCATCTTCTGTGCTTAACCGTCCGAGTGTGCGCACGGTTAATTCCGTTTTGGAGCCGTATACCTTACCACCGGGCAATTCAATATTTTCTTTATCAAGAGCAGCTTTAACATCCCGCACGGTTACTCCGTAAGCATTCATCTTATCAGGGTTGTACCACAGGCGCATGGCGTATTTACGCTGACCGAAAATGTTCACACCACTCACTTCGGGAATGGTTTGCAGTTTTTCCTGTAGTACGTTTTCGGCAAAATCGCTAAGCTCTAAAATGGTTTTGTTTTTACTCTGCACTGAAAGGATGATGATCACATCACTGTTGGCATCGGCTTTTGAAACTACAGGCGGTGCATCAATATCGGCAGGTAAGTTGCGCAGTGCCTGACTCACTTTATCCCGTACATCACTCGCAGCATTGTCTAAGTTAATGTCGAGGTTAAACTCAACGGTAATGGTACTCGATCCGGTATTGCTGGCGGATGAAATGGTTCGGATTCCCTGGATACCATTAATCGCTTTTTCTAACGGTTCGGTAATTTGTGTTTCTATAATATCGGCATTGGCACCGGTATAATTGGTGCGCACCGTAATAATGGGCGGATCAACGGCAGGGTACTCGCGCAAGCTCAAAAAATCGAAACCCACCACTCCGAAG
>JAZKGH010000166.1:4870-6896 GCA_040386055.1 Bacteroidota bacterium | reverse complement strand
ATGCTGCAGACAATGGCGAATACCGGACGTTTTAAACTAAATTCGGATATGTTCATGTGAACGTTGTTGCTTTAATAAGATTGAATTAACTTTTTACTCCTTTAACTTTAACAGGTGCATCAGGTTTGAGGAACAACAAACCATTTATGGCAATGCTGTCACCAATATTCAGCCCTTTTATAATTTCCACCAGATCATTTCCACGGTAACCTATTTCAACAACAGTAAAGGATACCTTACCATTTTTAATCAATGCTACTTTTTTGTTACGCGATTCGGGAATGATACAATTGGATGGAATCATGATAGCGCTATTAGTTTTACCGGCATCAATCAACACTTTCACAAACGCACCCGGATTCAATTTGGAAGTGCGGGAGGTGAGGAGTGCCCTGAATTTTAAGTTACGTGTGCCTACATTTACCTGTGGTTCAATGGCAGCAATTGTTGCATCATACAACTCTTCACTATTATCACTTTGAATATGCACCTTGTCACCTTTTCGCAAAATGCCGGCTTCATCTTCAGGCATTACAAAATCAATTTTGAGCGAACTCACTTGTTGCAGGGTGGCCAAAATAGTAGTATTGGAAACAAACGCTCCGGGACTCACATTGCGCAATCCAATCAATCCGGTAAACGGTGCACGTACTTCTGTTTTACGGATCTGTGCCCGCGTATAATCAATATCGGCTTGTGTATTTTTTACCTGGTTATCGGCAACATCATATTCCTGCTGGTTCAAACCATTGGCATCCAATAAGGATTTCAACCGTTTCAAATTACGTTGGGCAATATCCAATTGCGATTGTGATTTACGCAGTTGAGCTTGCAGATCATCATCATTTAATTTAACCAGTAACGTTCCTTCTGTTACGGTTTCACCTTCGTTGATGTTGAGCTTAACAATACGCCCGCTTACTTCCGGCTTCAATTCCACAAATTCCTGAGCCTGCACAGTTCCGCTGGCATCAAGGGTTTGGGAGAAAGAAGAATGTTTGGCTACGATTATATCTACGGCAACAGGTGGCTGGGTTTTGGATTTAGGGTCTTGTGCTTTATTGCCGCAGGCTGATATTAACCATAAGCTGCCGGCCAGTAACATTGTTGTGTATACTATATGTTTTTTGTTCATGTTCTGTTGAGTCATTTAATTCTTATCAAAGGATGTGTTGATGGTAACACTTTCCCATTCATTCAATTCTTTCGCCACCTGATGTATTTTGCAACGGATGCTGTCAAGAGCAGTCGGTCCCAATGGCAAACGCATCGGAGGGTTTTCACTCTCCACAATTTTGATCATGGCAAGGGCAGCCTTATATGGATCGCCATCCTGAGTGCCACTGTAACCCTGAATTGTTTTTTTGCGCACACCGGCAGTTTCGGCATAGTCGGCTATATCATCGGCAATCACGGATGAGCGTCCTGCCCAATCCGTGCGGAACGGGCCGGGTTCAATTAGAGTGACATGTATGCCCAAGGGTTTAACTTCTTTATGCAACGATTCACTTAGTGCTTCGAGTGCAAACTTGGAAGCATTGTAAACACCCACACCCGGGAAGGCCACAAAGCCACCTACTGATGAGATGTTTAAAATATGTCCGGAACGATTGGCCCGGAAATGTGGTAACGCTGCACGCATCACATCCAATGCACCAAACACATTCACTTCAAACTGATCACGAATCTGTTCATCGGTTACTTCTTCAATAGCACCTAACAATCCATATCCGGCATTGTTTACCAAAACATCAATTTGCCCGAAATGTTGTATAGCCGATTGAATGGCGGAACGTACCTGTTCGGGTTTGGTCACATCCAGTTCCAGTATTAAAAGATGTTCATCCGGTTTGGTGGCCAACCCTTCGAGGGTTCTAGGGTTGCGGGCTGTGGCAACTACTCTGTCGCCTTTGGCCAGCGCTGCTTTGGTAAGCTCTTTGCCAAATCCGCTGGAGCAACCTGTTATAAACCATGTTTTGTGTTTCATGTGTGAAGGGGAATTATGAGGATGCAAAAATGGAAGAAA
>JAZKGH010000166.1:0-4860 GCA_040386055.1 Bacteroidota bacterium | reverse complement strand
AGATGAGGGAGAGACCGCTTTGCTTTAAGAGGAAAGAAGAAAGAGGAAAGAAGAAGGAAGAAAGACTGCTTCGCTGAAAGAAGTTCTGTCATACTGAGTTCATCGAAGTAGACCTCCGGAATGCCAATTTACGAAAACTCCTTCATCACCATTTCCTTATTTAACATCATTCCGGCTGTGGCACCTGCGGCAATTGCTATGACTACAGCGCGCATGCGTGTTGTGTTGTCACCGCATGCATATATGCCATCCACGTTTGTTTTTTGCGTGGCATCTACTTTGATGTATCCTTCATCTGTTAGTTCACATCCTAACGTTTCGGGTATGGTGCAATGTTGTTCAAATGCATTGCGTGCATACAGGGCCTTGATGGGAGCAGCTGTACCATCTTTGAAAACGATCTGATGAATGTAACCATTGTTATGTTCGAGTTTTTCAATAGGTTTTTCCAGTATGGCAATGTTGTGACTGTTGAGCTTTGTTGTTTGTTCGGCTGTTAATGTTGATTTTCCATTGGTATAGAGAGTAAGGTCTTTTGTCCAGTTTGAAATCAGATTGGAAAACTCAAAGCCATATTCTCCATTACCCAAAATGCCGGTTGTTTCATTTCGCACTTCGTATCCATGGCAATAAGGACAATGAAGAACAGAAATGCCCCAGCATGCTGAATACCCTTCCAAATCAGGCATGATATCCTTAATGCCTGTTGCGAATAACAATGTTTTTCCGCTAAATGTTTGACCTGATGATGTGTGAATATCAAATCCCTCTGACGTTTTCTCTCCTTTCGTGGCCAATCCGTTGAAGAATGTTACGGAGTCATATTGTTGCACTTGTTGTTTGGCAAGTGTGGCTATCTCAAGTGGAGTTTTACCATCCTGAGTAATGAAGTTGTGCGAATGTGGTGTTTGCCGATTGCAAGGCTTTCCGCTATCAATGATTAATACCCGTTTCAATGATCTGCCCAACGCCATTCCGGCCGCAAGTCCGGAGTAACTGCCACCAACGATGATGACGTCAAATTGTGTATAATTATTCATTTGTAAAGTTTAAGTTTAGAAAACGAGGCCCTTTGCCGGGGACTGGTATCCGGCATCTCGAAACGTTCAGTTTAATTTTTAGTTGGTTTAGGGAAAAAGAGATTCATGACGAACTCAATAAAAGGTAAGCCAACAAACACTATCCAGGGGACTAGTGTCAAGGTGAGTATACAGGTTCGTTTGTATAATGGAAGCTCTGATAATAGTTCTCCGAACAGATAAAGAAACAGTGTAATGGATGGATAGATAACGATCCATATTTTAAGGGAAGCAATTAATCGCATTTTTGTTTTCATACAGATACTTGTTGAATGTGTGTAATTTATTCAGCAAAGGTATTTTGAGATGTTGCCTGTATGATAGGACAAAATTGAAGTTGAATAGGACTTATTTAAAATGATGTCTGAATGCCTCAGGAGAATACCCTGTATGTTTTTTAAAGAAGCGGATAAAGTATGAAACGTCTTCGTAACCTAAGTGATAGGCAATTTGTGTTACCTGATCGGAAGTTGCAAGAAGATATCTTTTTGACTCAAGAACAATACATTCATTAATAAGTTCAGAACATGTTTTACCGAGTGTTGTCTTTGTGATAGCATTCAGTTGATAGGAGGAAAGGTGTAACATTTCAGCATATTGAGACACTTGTTTAAGAGTCAAAATATGCGTTTCCATTAGGTCCAGTAATTCTTCAAGACGTTCCTGTGCATATGCGCTTACGGTATCCGAAGAAGTGTTACGATGTTGTCTGTGCCTCACAAGTTCGATAAAAAAAATACCCAGATTCGCTTTAACAACTTCCTTATATCCTTCCTGCTTATCGGTATGCTCCTGAAAAATATTTGTCAAAATGGAGAGGAGTTTTTTAAACCGGTTGAGGTCAAGCTGACAAAGATTTTTGTTGCTAGCCTTGCGTAATAACTGTGCCGCTGCTTTATCGTTTGGATAATAAAAATCCGATTTAAATTGCATGAGAAATCCTTTACTTCCGGACTTCAGGGTAAGTTTATGAACATGGCCGGGCCGCATAAAAAAGACAGAATGGTCGCACACTTCGTAGGATGTAAAATCAATTTCATGACTTCCCGTTCCTTTTTTCAATGCCAGTACATAAAAGAAATCATGCCTGTGTAGCTCCTGCACCATGTTTTTTCCGGCAAGTAAATCCTCAACATTTCTAATGCTAAAGCTCCCTGAAAAATTAGGCTCTTTTAACGTTGCATCAATTTGGCGTACAGGAATGTTTTTCATTTTTATTGATATAAGATACGAGATGTAAGATACCGGTATCCGGCTACTGGTATACGGTATCCAGGATGGTTGGTCGAATGGTGCCCACAAACAATACAACACCAAAGGTTACAGCTGCAGTTAATAAAAAGAGGGTAGAAGCACCAACAGTATACCAGATGAAACCGGCAAGACTGCTGGCCACCAGTGTGCAGATGCTTTGAAAAGCAGTATAGGTGCCAATGGCTGTTGCTGTTTGGCTGGTGTCAATAAGATTGCTGATCCATGCTTTGGCAATGCCTTCGGTGGCCGCTGAATAAATACCATAAAGAATGAACAGACAAATAAATACCCAACCATTGGATGCTATTCCCATTCCGGCATATACTAGGACAAACAATGTCAGTCCTGTAATAAACACCGTTTTCATTCCAATTTTATCAGCCAACATACCCATAGGATAAGCAGCGGCAGCATATACAATATTGTAAAAGATGTATACACCTATCACCATCATATCACTGTATCCGGCCTCTTTAACTTTCAATAGTAAAAATACATCAGAGCTATTAAACAAGGCAAATACAAGGAGTGCGACAATGAGTTTTTTATATGTTGGAGGAGCTGTTTTCCAAAAGCGAAGGAAGTCCAGAAACTTCGGTTTTGGTTTAACAATAAGGTCTGTTTTTTTTCTTTCCCTGATCAAATAACTGAGGCCTATGGCAATCAGTCCGGGTGCAAAAGCAATCAGAAAAAGTTGTTCATACTCTTCGGGGTAATACCTGAAATACACTAGTGCACAAAAAGGACCGATGGCTGCACCCAGAGTGTCCATGCTACGGTGCAATCCGAACACGCGGCCTTTAGTTTCGGGTGTTGCTTCATCTGATAATAAGGCATCACGTGCTCCGGTGCGGATGCCTTTGCCCAAACGATCGAGCGTACGCACTCCAAAAATCCAGAGAGGGTAAGTGAAAAATGCCATCAATGGCCGGGAAAGTGAACTGAGTGCATAACCGAAAACCACGAATGGCTTGCGTTTGCCACTGTTATCACTGAGGGTTCCGAAATATCCTTTGCTGAGTCCGGCAGTTGCTTCGGCTACTCCTTCGAGTACACCAATCAGTAAAATGGAGAACCCGATATGCTTGAGGTATACAGGCATCACGGGATACAACATCTCACTGGCAATGTCGGTAAACAAACTCACCATGGAGAGCAACCATACATTCCGGCTGATTAGTTTTTTCATTGTGCGGAAGCTTTAAGATTGCGTTCCCTGAACTCTTTAGGTGTGACCTGCAGTTGTGATTTAAAAAACTTGGTGAAGTTGGAGTTGTCATCAAACCGAAGGTGATAAGCAATTTGCGAAATCGATTTGTTGGTATGCAACAGCAACCGTTGCGCTTCATGGGCTGTGCGCTCGCGAATGAGCTGGGTGGCGGTTCTCCCTGTTTTTTGTTTGATAATATCGGAAAGATAATGCGGATGCAAGTGCATCCGGTCGGCAATGATATTGATGGTTAAAGGCTGAGCCGTATTGTTACCCGTTAAGCCCGTAAAATAATCATGTACACATCCGTAAAAACGATTCAATACATCATCATTGGCCAGTATGGTGTCGGTGCCCGTTTGGTGAAGAATGTGCTCACACTTGTGCAGCAATATATGGGTGTAGTGAAAAAGCAATTGGTGTTTGTGTTCATCCAACTGATTATTTTCGGTTTCCATCTGTTTGAGCAGAATGGTAAGCTCATCGATCTGTTCATCTGAAAGACTTAAAACCACACTTTTCCCAGGAGCAAAAAAGGCAAAGTTATTGATATCGGTTCCACCGGAAAACTGACTTAAGAAATGAGGTGTGAAAGCTGTAAGATAACCCTTCCAGGCTTTATTAATAAGGTAACTACGAGTATGCCACGGACTCAAAAAGAACAGCGTACCTCTTTTAAAAGTGTACTCACGTTCATCAATCATGAACCGGTATTCGCCATCTGTAACTAAACATACCAGGTAAGCATTTAAGCGAAAGGGTTGAGTTTGCAGATTGATGGTATGGGTGATGCGCTCATAGTTGATGATGTCAAAATGAGGGTGTGTTTCAATGTTCCTTGTTTTGATAAAGGCCTCATTGATGTTTTGGTAAAAAGGTATTTCGTCTTCCTTGTACAAGCGAAAGCGAATTTATAAATTAATCTACATTAATCTATGTTTGAAACAATCTATTTGTTAGTGTCGGGAACTAAGTTATTTTCGTCAAATAAAACCACGTTACCTATTATGAATATAAGAAAAATTGCCTTGTTTTCAGGATTGGCTATTGCCACTATTCCTTTGGTACTGCACTCTTGTAAAAAAGATTCAACCGACAGTACAACTACAACTACATCGACAACTGCTACAACCGCAACCACCTCAACTACAACGGCACCCGTTGGTTCGTTTATCTATAATAATACAACAAACCCACAATTGGAGGGGACATGTAATTTTAGTAATACGGAATTAACCGTTACAGGACTGCTTGAAACTACTAATTTTCACTATACCCTTACAATGTTATTCCTCGGAGAAGCTCCTACACCGGGAG
>JAZKGH010000165.1:0-9628 GCA_040386055.1 Bacteroidota bacterium | reverse complement strand
CGGGATGCTGAAACATCCCGCCCTGCCCTTCCATTGCACTGTTAATCAATTCCAGAATTCCAATCCCACATACCAAACCAAAATATCCTGCTAGCAATGTCAACATTACCGATTCAGTAATAATCTGACTCATGATGGAAAACGGAGAAGCGCCTATTGCCCTGCGAATGCCGATTTCTTTGGTGCGCTCTTTCACTACAATCAACATAATATTACTCACTCCTACAACACCCGCGAGCAATGTCCCGATGCCCACAATCCATACCAATATTTCAATCCCATCAAACAAGCCTGTGATCTTCTTAAATTCTTTCTCCATGTTCCAGCTTCCGATGGCTCTTTTATCATTGGGGTGGATATGGTGCCGTGATGCGAGTAAAGCCCTTACCTTATTTTCCGCAAGCGATGCCGGAACATTCTTTTTGGATGTAATAGAAAACCAGCTCACAAAATTCCCATAGTTAAATGCTTGTTGAAATGTGGTAAAGGGAGTATATATCATTTGCATTTGTTCTTGTGCATCTTCATCACCCTTATCGCTGGTATAAGTCCCTATTACCATAAAATAAATTCCATTTACCTGAATATATTCACCGAGAGGATTTTCTTTTGGTTTAAATAAAACCTGACGCACACGTTCTCCAATAACACATACTTTGCGGGTTTCACGCAAATCATTATAATTTAAAAACCGACCACGAGTGATACGGAAGGTTTGAATTTTCCATGCCTCCGGATAATCACCTCTTACGGTAAACGGTGCTGATTTAGTTCCACGGATTACATTGTTTTCTCCACGGTAGCCTCCCAATTGATTTGCCGGAGCCACCACTTCGGCTTCAGGTACATATTTTTTAATGGCTTCAATATCTTCATTCCGAAATTGTACCTGCCTGTTTTTAGGCATTCCTTTAAATGGCATGGAGGTTTGTTGTGCCCATACAAAAAAAGAATTGGTAGCCGTTCCGCTAAAGGCGTTGGTAATACCATTCTTTAACCCTTGCCCCGAACCCAGCATAAAGATAAGCATAAAAATCCCCCAGAACACCCCGAATGCCGTGAGTGTGGTTCTCAGTTTATTTTTACTAAGCGTCTGGTAAATTTCGTTTGCTCTATCTAGATCAATCATTCTGTTTATATTTCGGATGTCGGATTGGGGATGTCGGATTTAATCCGCAATCGAACATCCGATATCCGCAATTATCATTATTCATCACGCAACGCTTCAATTGGTTTTACTCTTGCTGCTTTCCTTGCCGGAAAGAGTCCTGCAATCAATCCCGCCACAATCAACAATGCATTTGCATAGAGTGCAACACTTAAATCCACATGCGGGTTTTTGAAAAAGTCGGAATCAGGAATGAATTTTCTGGCCGATTCCAATACTGCAAGACCTAAGATCAATCCAATATAACCGGCCGCTGCCGTAACAAAAACACTTTCCTGCACCACCAATGAAATAATACTCCATGGAGTAGCACCCAATGCTTTGCGGATGCCAATTTCTTTGGTGCGCTCTTTAACGGCAATCATCATAATATTACTCACACCCACAATACCTGCAATCAATGTCATGATACCTATAATCCAAACAAAAATGCGGATGCCGATAATCACTCCCATCACTTTTTGAAACTCTTCTAAATTGTTCCAAATAAAAATTGCCTTATCATCTTTGGGATCAAAATTATGTCGCTCAGCCATCAATTTGCGGATACTCTTTTCAACTTCCTGGCTTTGCTCCATGTCTTTCATGGTAAACACCAATTGCCCCACATGGTTGGTACCGGTAAAGGTTCGCTGCGCTGTTGATACTGGAATATATGCCCTGCGCATATCATTCTCTCCACCATCATCTGTAAAAATCCCAACCACCTTAAATGGAATCGTGTTAATCTTTACATACTTTCCTCTAGGATCTTCTTTATTAAATAATTCAGCAACCAGCAGTTTTCCGGCACAACATACCTTGCGCCCTTCTTCTACATCTTTATCATTAATAAAACGCCCCTTTATAACCGTAATTTTTTCAGAGGCAATCATTCCCTTTTCACATCCTCTTACACTAAAGTTTCCACTTTTAACTCCATACACCACATCATTCACCTCCCATAAATTCACACGTGAGGTCAGATTCTGAGCATCTGCATAGTTGTTACCCAACAGCTCCCTGTCTGCATTCGTAAAACGTATTTCGCGATTAGGTTGCAACCCATCATATGCAACCGATGTTTTGCCCGCATTCACCCACATGCTGTTTACCGCATCTCCACTAAAAGCACTTTGCACACCATTCTCCAAACCATTACCACTTCCCAGCAATACAATAAGCATAAAGATTCCCCAGGCCACACTAAAGCCAGTAAGGAACGTCCTCAGTCTGTTTTTGCTGATGGCCGCAAATATTTCCTGCCATTTATCTAAGTCAAACATTTGGGGAAATGCGGAATGCGGAGTGACAAAAATGCGGAGTATACTGCTTAAGTGCGATCATATCTATTAACGGTTGTCTTTTGCTGTTTTGCCAGATGCTGTAAATATTGCTGTTAACTCAGATGCTTCTTTCTTCAGTGATACAATCATTTCATGATTCATCAGTTTTGCCATATCAATCAGTTCCAACCAATAACCGCATTCATCGGCTTCTTCCTCGACTATAGTTATTTTAGAAATGAACTCAGCCTTCGATCTAGCTCTGCAAGCAGCACGATAGTTAGCTCCAACAGAAGTTCCTGCTCTCAACAATTGGTTACTTAATACTTTTGATGCCTGATCATTTCCCATCTTCTTCGTAAATTCAATGATTGATAAAGCAAATTTTTGTGTTCGGGTTTTCAATTGGTCAAAATTGTCTCTCATAGGTTTATTGTTTCAATTAACTTTTACATGTTTTTTTATTCCGCACTTTTGGCATTCCGCACTCCGCATTATACTATGAGTCCATCTTTAAGCTTAATCGTTCTATCGGTCATAGCTGCTATATCGTGTTCGTGCGTTACAATTACTACAGTCATTCCTTCTTTGTTTACCTGTTTGAGTAACTGCATTACTTCATAGCTTGTTTGGGTATCCAAAGCTCCTGTAGGTTCATCGGCCAGAATAACCTTGGGTTGAGAAATCAAAGCCCTTGCAATGGCCACACGTTGTTTTTGTCCCCCACTGAGTTCACTTGGAAGATGATCCGCTCTGTCGGACAAACCAACTTTTTCCAAATATTCCATGGCAATTTTATTGCGTTTTTTCCTACTTACCTTTTGATAATACAAAGGAAGTGCAACATTTTCCAAAGCACTTTTAAAAGAGATCAGATTGAACGACTGAAACACAAATCCCAAATACTGATTTCGCAGCTGTGCTGACTTTGTTTCGTTCAGATTTTTTATTTGAGCACCCGACAGTTTGTAACTGCCTTCATCATAATTATCCAGAATACCCAAAATATTGAGCAAGGTAGATTTGCCACTTCCCGAAGAACCCATGATAGAAACCATTTCACCTTGTTTGATGTGAATATCAATACCTTTTAGCACATGTAATTTCCCTTCACCGAGGGTGTAGTATTTGTGGATGTTTGTTAACTCTATCATTAGCTACACAAAGAAAACAGAAAAACGTATTCGGAGCGTGAATTAATACATGCATGGTAAAAAAAGAAGGCTATCGGTTAAATGGTCGTTTAACACAATAGCCTTCTTGCTTGGATTGTTCCCGAAACCTTATTTCAGTCGCACAGGAAGAGTAATATCAATATCACTCTCCGGTGAAGGTGCTGCTGTTTTGGGAATACCATCATAATGACTCAGAACAATATTCAGACTTCCGATGACAGGTACTGAATAAGATGGCAATGCAAGTATCTTCCATTGTGTGTTTAGTCCGACAGGAAGTGCCGGACTGTTTTGATCCATATCCAGCCGTTCAATGAACACTTTACCCATTAAGGTTGATGAAGGTGTATAAAACAATTGGTGAATGTTTCCTCTTTCCACCACTTCATTGGAAATAGTGTCATAAGGTGTTTTTGTTTTATCGAGCAATAACAACTGCATATCGTAAGTACTGCCGGTATCCAGTATCAACGAATCGATGCTTGGAGCATTGCCTCCATTTCCATCTAAATCCTCCCATTTTATTTTAATGAAATAACTGCTGTCTGAGGGTTTATCGTGATTGTATCCGCTAAGGATAACTGTTGTAATTTGTTCCTGTGGTGTATTGATAATGGGATTGGTTGCGTCTTGCGACTTTTTGCAGGACGAGAGCATTACAAAACTTGCAATTGCTGTAAGGATGATTGTTTTTATATAAAATTTCATGAATGGTTATTTATTAAAGATGGTGAATGGAATAGTAAGCCTTAGGATAATGTTTCGTCCGGGCTCATCGGTAAAATACCTAAATCTGTTCAGGTAGTCGCGGTAGGATACATTGAATATATTTTTTACACTTACCGAAACTTTGATATGCTGTTTTTGAATGGGAAGGTCAAAGCCAGCTGTTGCATCAAACAGATGATAAGCAGCCGGTGGGGTTTTATAATCCAGGTTGATTGGATAACGTGTTTGTTGCGCAACATATGACCAGTTCATTTCCGCAAAAAATTGTTCCAGCCTCCACACTTGTGCACGCTGGTATTGCAAGCCCAAACGACTACGGTTTGCAGGCATCAGAATCAAAGGTTCATTATTACTTACATCCTGTGCATCCAAATAACTGATGGCTGCTGTTGCAATCAATTGTTTATTCAACACGCGCGAAACGTTCAACTCTGTTCCCTGCATCACAACATTGGTTTGGGTGAACTGAAATGTTGGAAATGTTCCCCGTAACGTAATGGTAGGTGGCTGCACCGGTAACTGGTAAATGAAATTGTTGATCTGGTTTCGGAACAAGCTCAACTCTGCCATCCACTTTTCATTATGGTATTTCATGTTTACATCTGCATTGATGCTTTGCTCGGGTATCAGATTACTATCACCCGTTTCATATGTTGCAGTTCCATTATGCAGGCCATTGCTGTACAATTCATTAATGGCAGGTGGTCGCCATGCAGATGATAATGTACTGCTCACATTCAGGTGTTCATTTACGGCATATCCTCCTCCAATAATAAACGTTGCACGTTGAAACATTTTGGTTTGTTGCCCAATATCAGTATTCGCCTTTCGAACATAAATGGTTTGATTGCGCTTATCAAAACGAGCTCCCAACTCTGCGGTCCAACGTCCTTTGTTCCACTTTTCAATGCCGAACGCACCATACGTATACGCAATAAAATTAGGAATCAACGGCTTTTGAATGCCATCAGTATAATTGGATTGATCCATTACACTCACTCCGCATTTACCTATAACATTTTTCCATTTGTTATGTTCAAACACTCCATCATATATATACGTTGTAAGTGTTAAATCGTAAGCAGGTTTCGTTTGGGTAAGTGACTGCGGATTCCATGAAACACCCAGATCATACTCTTGCCGCGAGTTCAGTTGCCGACTTGCCAGTGCCCATATTTTTCCGGCTTTCAACGGATAGCTCATCTTCACACTTTGTGTTTCATGCCATACTTGTTGGTAAGGTTTTCCAATGCTATAAGTGAATGATTTAATAATGAGTGGTTCATCACTTTGAATAGCAAGATACAGATCGGTGGCACTGCCAATATGAGCTGCACGCATGATTCCGATCTTGCTGTTAAATACACTGCCCAATACTTCAATCTGCAATTTCTTCCATCGATACGCTAATGCTATGGAGCCATTTTGCTCTTCCAGTCCTGTATTCGAAATCACATAACCGGGTGCAAGTGCGTCACCTGCTTTTCGCAAACTTCCCTGCACGCGCCAACTGAATTGTTGATGCCTCAAATGGGTTCCTTCCAGCAAGCCCGAAACAGAACCTTGCCGGTTGTTTGAAAAACCCTGCAAGCCCACCTCTCCATTGATGCCATTCTCTTTTCGGTAGGCACGCGGAGAGAGACGAATGGCTCCGCCAATAGCTTCGGGACCATATTCCACTGAAGCTGCACCTTTAATTACTTCTACTCTGTTAACAGTAAACGGATCAATCTCGGGAGCGTGTTCACTGCCCCATTGCTGCCCCTCCTGTTTTATCCCATTGTTGAGCAACACCAATCTGTTGCTATGCAAACCACGTAATACAGGTTTGGCAATGCCCGGACCGGTACTTAAGGTTGTAACCCCGTTAATGTTTTTGAGTAGATCACTCAGGTTTTGTCCACGTTGTTTTTCAATTTGAGTTGCACTCAATACAGATGTTGCCTGTACCGAATACGTCTTTGATTCCTGCATTGCAGATTGTTCAACAACCGTTTCATGTAAATGATACGACAACGGGCACATCAATACGACAATAGATTGTTGTGCCGGCAACTCTATCGTTAATGTATTTGTTTGGTATCCGATAAACGAACACTCAATATGGTACTGACCCGCTCTGAGGGTGTCAAAAACAGTCCATCCATTTGAATTGGTAATATGAGCATGTGCGTGTTTGGTGAGTGTAACAATGGCGTCTTCCAATGGCGTTCCCGTAATACTATCTTTTGCGGTAACCTTTAGTTGATACAACTGTTTTCCCGTTTGAGCCGAAGCTGCAAACGTTAACAAACACCATGCTATCAAAAGTTTGATATGCAAAGTAAAGTGTGTTTAAATGTAAATGCGTTGAAGAAACGATCCCGGTGATTCGGGACTAAAGAAATTAAGCTACCACGGGAGGCCCTTTATTACCAACAAAAATGAATACTTTATGAAGGTATGCTGTTTTGTATTCCCGAAAAACCACAGGACTTGAAACCTGTTTTGCCACTATTGCATTCACATCTGCATCAAATAATTTGATGAAGTTGAAATCGCACGTAAAACATTTAGGATGTGCCTTAGCCAAATGCGCGGGATGACCACAATCCACGTCAGTTTCAGCTCCGCAAAATTGTTCATCCAGCTCACAATGATGAGTCGGATGGTTTTCATGGTGCAGCATAGCGGCTGTATGCTCATCTTCGGCATGATCATGCAGTGCATTGTAGGGTAAGAGTGTTACCGCAAACAATGCAATGAGCAAAATGGCAATATACTGACTAATGCTTTTCAATTGAGAATGCGAATATCCATAATTCTTCAAACAATTCTTTCTTTGTATCGTTTCTTATTCATTATGATGACCAAAATCACTAAACTCTTATTATTTTACCTTGTTACTCTCTTTGTACTTATGTGCAGTTCTATGGAGGTGAAAGCACAACGCAAACCTCTTACACCAATAGTATCTAATAATAAAATCAAGAAACAGATGAAAGTAGAAATATGGAGTGATGTAATGTGTCCTTTTTGTTACATCGGAAAACGTAGATTTGAAGGCGCTTTAGCCAAATTTGAACACAAAGATGAAATAGAAGTAGTTTGGAAAAGTTTCCAGCTGCAACCCGACCTAAAAACCGATACCAGTAAAAGTACTCTTGAACATCTGGCACAAAGCAAAGGCTGGAGTTTGGATTACACCAAACAAGTAACTTCCAATGTTGTTGCCATGGCCAATGATGTGGGACTCGCCTACAATTTTGACAAAGCAATTGTGGCAAATTCCTTTGATGCGCATCGTTTATCTCATTACGCCAAAAGCAAAGGCAAGGGAGATGCAATGGAGGAGCAATTGTTTAAAGCTTATTTCATTGATGGAAAAAACACAGCCGATCACCAAACCTTAACGGCATTAGCAACTGCAATAGGGTTAGACCCGAAAGAAGTGGTGCAAGTATTGTCAACCGATGCATATGCAAAGGATGTACAACAGGATATTTACGAATCCCAACAAATTGGTGTGAACGGTGTTCCGTTTTTTGTGTTGAATAACAAATATGCCATATCAGGTGCACAAGCGCCCGAAACATTTTTGGGAGCCTTGCAAAAAGCCTGGAGTGAAATTCCACAAACAGATACATTAGAGGGCGGTGTATGCACACCTGACGGGAACTGTGACTAATAGCAATAGCATTAATATTATTGTTTGAGGAGCACTTTAATATCCTCTGTTAATTTCACCATCTCCAATACAACAGTTCCGTTATACACACCGCGAATATGTCCCTTCTGGTCAACCAGTATAACATGTTCGGTGTGCAAAAACTCTGATGAATCCTTTGAAAATCCGGGTTCTTCTTCAGCAAAATAAGATTGCCGGGCTATTCTGTAAATATCATTTTTATTTCCGGTGAGTAATCGCCATTGACGGGCATCGATATGATTTCCTTTTGCATATCTCATTAATTCCGGAACAGAATCCCGTTGCGGTGTAACTGAAAAGGAAAGTATTTTAACTGTGTTGTTTTTAGCGAATGTATCTGCTACCAATTTAAGATTGCTTGTCATCTTCGGGCAAATGCCTGCACAACTTGTAAAGAAAAAATTGGCCACATGGACCTTTCCTTTCACCCATTCGCTTCCTGTGGTATTGCCTGATTGATCGGTAAAAGAGAAAGGAGCAATAGCGTGTATGGTATCATCCTGCACTTTCCATACAGGTGTAAAATCAGGTGTGTGGTAAAAAGGCAAACGGTTTGCCGGAAGCTCAACGCATCCGGTCAAACCATTAATGCCTACTATTAACCCCAATAGTATCTTTGTTGTATATTGACTTGCAATGTTTCATGCCTGTATTTCCATAGTTTCTACCATTACGCGTTTCATAATTTGCCTGCACTGATCCATCATCAAACCAGGCCTGTTGCAATCCTTTCTCGTGGCCCATTTCGTAGTTATTATTGCGGTACAACATTCCATTGACATGCCATTCTTTACAATTCCCTTCATACAGATCATTAACAAAACGATACTTGAATTTAACATTGCCATTAGGCCACCAACCGATATGTATTCCCGTTTTTTTTCCTTCATGATAAAACCTGATCTCTTTCGATTGCCGTTTTTCATACCATTGTTTTGAAACCCCTTCCTGCAATCCATTCAAATATCCATACACAAAATTAGTGTCACCATCCGGGTATAACTGAAATACATACCCTGAAAAAGGCACGATGTCCAGCATCATCACTCCATTGCGTTGGTAAAGGTGTTGCGTTTCCGCATGCATATATACATGCGGAACGCTTACCCCGGGCTGCTTGCAAGCAGCCCATGCAAACCCAAACACTATGAGAACCTTTATATGCATTTATTTTATACTTTCATTATTACATAAGCTAAATGTTTACTGTGAAACCGTACCCGCTGTTCCAAAAAATCCATTTCCATTCAGGTAGGGTGAATCTGCCGTAAAGTGGTAATGATAAATACCGTTAGGATATTCAGTTGTTGCATGCACATGTCCATGGTATACATCCAGATCTGCACTGGTTAATGTTTTTCCATCCTCAAGCGGCCCATAAACCGGAAAACCATCCAGCAAAAAGCCCAGCAATACCGCTTTGCTTTTTTGTGCCGTGATATAATAGGGTTCAATATGATAATGATATTGCCCTTGTTGCTGTGGGTGTCCTCCATATTGATCGAACGAAATAATTTCACTGGTAAGCGGAGCTCCCATTGCAGCATATTGGTTGAACAATGGAATCCCATTGATAGCAACACCGATTGGTCCTCCCGGTGTG
>JAZKGH010000164.1:0-3304 GCA_040386055.1 Bacteroidota bacterium | reverse complement strand
TCACTCCCAACGGAGACGGTATCCACGATTACTGGAATATTGTTGGATTGGATGGACAACCTAACGCAAAAATTTATATATTTGACCGCTATGGAAAATTAATGAAGCAAATCAGTTCATCAGGCGAAGGATGGGACGGAA
Organism: Bacteroidota bacterium; assembly: GCA_040386055.1. Lineage (GTDB taxonomy): Bacteria > Bacteroidota > Bacteroidia > UKL13-3 > UKL13-3 > UKL13-3. The sequence goes on along the minus strand of JAZKGH010000164.1, from coordinate 3,163 downwards.
CTTACAATGGACATGTCTTGCCTTCAGACGATTACTGGTTCACGGTTGATTTCATAGAAAACACAACAGCCAAACAATTTAAAGCCCATTTCTCATTAAAAAGATAATTAAAATGAATTTTAGGAAGATTTATTTATTAGCACTACTAATTGTAGCACAATTTACACATTCACAAGAAGGATTACCTGTTTACTCTGATTACCTATCGGACAATTATTATCTGCTTCATCCATCCATGGCTGGTGCTGCCAGTTGTGCAAAACTTAGGTTAACTGCGAGACAACAATGGTTAGGACAAGAAGATGCCCCAGCTTTACAAACCTTAAGCTTGAACGGGTCACTAGGAGAAAGATCAGGTGGTGGAATAATTGTTTTTAACGACAAAAACGGATATCACTCGCAAACCGGAATGAAATTGACATATGCACATCATATCATGTTTTCACGTGATAACGTTGACTTAAACCAACTTTCTTTTGGTATGAGCGCGGGATTTCTTCAGAGTAATTTAGATGAAACTACATTTTATCAAAACAATCCCGGCTTTGATCCTGTAATATTTGGGTCCATTCAAAAGGCTACTTATTTCAATGTTGATATTGGAGCATCCTATAATTTCCTTGATTTTTATGTACACGCTACTGTAAAAAACGCTCTGGCAAGTGATCGAAAACTATATACAGACAGTGAACCGGTTAATTTGAGAAGATTCATTTTGAACGCCGGATATACGTTTGGTGATGCAGAAACTATTCAATGGGAACCTTCTTTTATGTTTCAATTAGTGACTTTGACTCAAGAAAAAACAGTTGACTTAAACATAAAAGCATATAAAGAACTTGATTTTGGAAAAATATGGGGAGGCCTTTCATACAGAAGAAGCCTTGATGGTGCTCAATATGTTCAGGGTACTGGTGTTGCCGACCAAAAACTTCAATACATTTCTCCTATTGTTGGAATAAACTTCAACAGGTACGTTGTTGCTTATACCTATTCCCATATCATGGGCGATGTGAAATTCGATGCAGGTGGGTTCCACCAAATCACGTTAGGACTTAACCTGTTCTGCAAACCTGAAAAATACCACTGTAATTGTCCTGCAATTAACTAATATAACTATAACTGTCCCGATTTGTCGGGACAATTTTTTTAGCCATGATCATAAAAGCCGTCAACGGGAAAAGCCCACAAATACCAGCTGATTGTTTTGTAGCAGAAAATGCGACAATCGTTGGCGATGTTATCATCGGGGAATTATGTAGTATTTGGTTCAATGCTGTTATCCGTGGAGATGTCCATTATATCAAAATTGGAAACAAGGTCAATATCCAGGATGGTGCCATCATTCATTGTACCTATCAAAAGCATCCCACCGAGATTGGCAATAATGTGTCGATTGGGCATAATGCGATTGTTCACGGAAGTAAAATCCATGATAATGTTTTGATAGGCATGGGTGCCATTGTAATGGATAATTGTATAGTAGAAAGCAACTCCATCATTGCCGCTGGCGCAGTCGTTACGCAAAACACTATAGTGGAATCAGGAACAATCTACGCTGGAGTTCCAGCTAAGAAAGTGAAAGATATCGACCAGTCTGATTTTGCGGGTGAAATTGAACGTATTTCGAATAATTACGTAATGTATTCCGGCTGGTTTAAAACCGAATAAAAAAAGCCTTTAGATTCAGTCTAGCGCTGATGGCAGCGAAAATCCTCGCAGAGATTGTAGCGGACAGCAGGAAAATGGCTTATTCAAATCCCGAGCGTTTCGCTCTTAAAAATCCTTATGGATTATCTTGTATTTATTCTCCAAAATCCCGTTTAAAACATTTGGGTCGGAGTTGACGTAAAAGATTGCCTCTCCTCTATCCTTTGCTGAATTCAACGCATGATTTTCGGAAAGCACACTTTTGGTTTGTCTTGCCACAGCTTCGCCCGAATCGATGATTTTGATTTCCTTTGGGAGTATCTTTTGTATTTGTGGAATTAGATACGGATAATGGCTGCATCCCAATACCAGGTAGTCGATATTTGCCTCAACCATAGGTTCAAGATATTGATGCAGCAGCAGATTCATTTCTGCGGAATTCATTTCACCTTTTTCAATAAGTGGAACCAAGCCATGCCCAATTTGCTCGATGATTTTGGTATCGTGGAATTTTTCGGCGGTCTGATGAAACAACTCACTGTTGAGCGTTCCTTGTGTGGCCAAAATTCCAATGACATGTTTTTTGGAATGGATTGCTGCCGGTTTAATGGCTGGTTCGATTCCGATGAACGGAACGTCATACTTTGCCCTCAACTCTTTAATAGCGTTGGTTGTAGCAGTATTACAGGCAACGACTATGATTTTAGCATTTTGGTTCAGAAGGTATTCAGTGTTCTTGATGCTCAGCTCAATAATCTCCTCTTTGGATTTTTGACCGTAAGGAGCATTCTTGCTATCGGCAAGATAGATGGTATCTTCATTGGGAAGCAAATCATGTATTTCCTTCCAGATGGATGTTCCTCCAATTCCCGAGTCGAAAAGGCCAATAGGACTATTGTTGTTCATGAAAACAAAAGTAAAAAAAAACTGCTCAATTCCTTGAGCAGTTTTTGATATTGTTAAGAATCTAAAACGGGTTCAGATTAAAATCCTAAATCTTTTTTAATGTCAGCCGTTAAATCTGGACCGTCAGCTAAAAGTAAATCGGCAATGTTCAACACATATTGGTAGCCTTTTGCTTTTCCAACTTTGGTAATGGAAGCTTTGATTTTATCCATCAATGGTTTTACCATATCTGCCTCTTTCTTTTGCAATTCTTTTTGAGCATTGTCTCTGTAATCGGTAATACGTTTTACCAAATCCTGAACTTCAGTCTGACGTGCAGCATTTACAGCATCTCCAGCAGTTGCAGCTTCCTGGTCGTATTTTTTGATTTTGTTTTGGTATTCTTCGGCCATTGTTTTGTATTCTGCATCGTAAGTTCCACTCAATTTTTCCAATTGTTTCTGAGCATCGATCATTGCCGGCATTTTAGAAATAATTTCATTTACATCTACATGTGCAGTTTTAGCTTGTGCATTTACCGTATAGCTTGTACCTAAACATAACACTGTAGCTAGTAATAATGATTTCAATCGTTTCATTTTAAAAAGTATTAATTAATTATTGTTTT
>JAZKGH010000163.1:0-19060 GCA_040386055.1 Bacteroidota bacterium | reverse complement strand
TTTGCCAAATCCTTTGAAGATAATGGTATTCAGTATCTCCATTTAGTGGATTTAGATGGCGCTAAGACGGGTAGTATCAAAAATCTGAACATCCTTGAGCAAATAGCAAACCAAACCAACTTAACTATCGATTTTGGAGGGGGAATTCAATCGGATACCGATATTCAATCTGCTTTTGATGCAGGAGCATTTCAAATTACAGCAGGTAGCGTTGTGATTAAAGATGAGGGTTTATTTCTTAGTTGGCTAAAACGTTATGGTGCACATACAATAATTTTGGGTGCCGACTTCAAAGATGGACAAATTGCAACCGATGGGTGGGTAAGTCTTTCTGATTATGGAGTCGTTGATTTCATACAAAAGTATGCTCAGTTAGGAGTAACCAGTGTGATCAGCACGGATATTAGTAAAGATGGAATGCTACAAGGCCCTTCATTTGAACTCTATACGTCCATTCTTAAAACAAATAGTATTAACCTGATCGCAAGCGGGGGAATAACAAAGATCGAAGATCTGCTTCAACTTAAACACATTGGATGTGCAGGGGCCATAATAGGCAAAGCTATTTATGAAGGAACAATCACCCTTAAAGAATTAAGTACACTATGTTAAAAAAACGAATTATACCCTGTCTGGATATCAAGGATAACCGCGTGGTAAAAGGGGTCAATTTTGAAGGGTTACGGGATGCGGGAAGTCCGGTAGAGTTGGCCAGATATTATGCTGATAATGGCGCAGACGAGTTGGTCTTTTTGGATATAACGGCAACTATCGATAGAAGGAAAACCATTAAGAGTCTGGTGAGTGAAATTGCCGCTGTACTCAATATCCCATTTACTGTTGGGGGAGGTATTCAAACGGTAGAGGATGCTTTAGAAATTATCAGTGCAGGGGCTGACAAAATCAGTTTAAATACGTCAGCAGTTAAAAATCCATTCCTGATCACAGCTATTGCCGGGGTATTGGGTTCACAGTGCGTGGTAGTGGCAATAGATGCAAAAAGGGTAAAAAAACAATGGATGGTATATACCAATGCCGGAAATTCAAAAACAGTATTAAGAGTGGTTGATTGGGCCCGACAAGTTGCACAGCTCGGAGCGGGAGAAATTTTGCTTACGTCAATGGATCATGACGGTGTAAAGAACGGATACAATATTGACCTTATTACTGATGTGTGTAATGAGGTTAATATTCCAGTGATTGCATCCGGAGGAGCAGGAAACCTTGAACATTTTGCTGAGGTCTTTCAACGAAGTAAAGCAAGCGCAGCATTAGCTGCGAGTATATTCCATTTGAGGGAGGTTGAAATCTCTGATTTGAAGAGTTATTTATTCAAACAACAAATACCGGTACGATGGAAATAGATTTTAATAAAGGGAACGGACTCGTTCCTGTGATTGTTCAACACAATATCACATTGCAGGTGTTGATGTTGGGTTACATGAATGAAGAGGCGCTCACTAAAACAAAAGCGGAAGAAGTGGTAACGTTTTACAGTCGCAGTAAAAATAGATTATGGACAAAGGGTGAAACATCCGGAAATACATTAAAGGTGAATGCGATTAAACTGGATTGCGATAATGATTCCCTCTTGATAATGGCGACCCCTGATGGACCCACTTGCCATAAAGGAACCCAATCCTGTTTTGCAGATGAAAGCAATAAGGGCTTTTTGTTTGAGTTGGAATGTATCATTGAGAAAAAAATTGACCAGAATGATCCCACTTCTTATACGAATGAATTGTTCAAAAAAGGCATTAATAAAATAGCACAAAAAGTAGGTGAAGAAGCTGTAGAAATGATTATTGAGGCTAAGGATAATAATCTTGACCTATTTCAAAATGAGGCAGCCGATCTATTGTTTCACTTTTTAATATTATTAAAGGCAAAAAGAACCAACTTGAGTGAAGTAACAACAATATTAAGACATCGTAAAGAAAGAGTCAATGACGCATAAAAAAGGAATCATTTGTATTGGTTAAGCTCCTTCATAGCTTTCACGTAGCCTTTGTTGTAGCCATATTTACAGGCAAAAAATCGGACATCGGTGTTAAGCTTTAGATTTACCAAGATGCCTTTTGTTGATCTCTGAGCTACTGAGTAATCAATGAATAAAGCATTGTAACAGTGGTAATTAAAAATATAATATTCTCAACAAGCAGTCTTACGATAGTGGCCGGATTTTTGTTTATGGTCCCCGAGTCAATCAATCTTACTTCACAAATGAAAAAAATACTTCTTTTGTTTTATTTCCTACCCTTACTGGTTTTCTCTCAAAGAGGTAAAGAACCCAGAGTTGCCCCTCAGCCTTTTGAATCACCTGTGGCTTATGATTCCATTAACAAGACCGGGATTAAAACCGTGACCATTTTAAGATCGACAAGTACAAAGTCGGGAAAGACGGTCAGAGATACCCAGTTTGTATACATGTATAACAAAAGTGGGGTGAATACTACAGTAGAAAGTTACAGAAATAATGAATTGAATAATACATGTAGATTCATTCGTAAAAACGGGCGTCTCATAGAATTATCGGTAGAATCGGAATTTTCCAGTGAGATCATAAAGACGCTTTATAAATATGACGCTTTAGGTAACTGTATCATGGAGCAATATCTTGAGATGTTGCCTGGGTATGAAACAGAAAGAGGACGAAAAGACACTACTACAAACGAAATAACGAAACGCTGGTTTAAAGAAAATAAACTGCACCGGGAACAACTTTTTGTAGAGGGCACATATGGTGTAATCGACTCTTTTTTTTATAAGGATAACCGGTTGGATATGTACAAAAATTATTTTTCGCCCCGTAAAGAAGGACTACTTGATGAAGTTCATTACATATACAATGAACGCGGAGAGCTTGATTCTACAGTCAATATCTTGAAACGAACTGGAGAAAGAAGGAAAGAAAAGGCTTATGTATATGACAATGACCTGCTTATAGAAGAAACAGAACTGAAGCGAACAAGCAGAGACACAACAACTACAAAAATAAATTATAGTTATTCCGAAGGGCGTTTAAAAAGCATGGAAACCCGTTCAGGAGACGAATATGAGAAGGTGGAGATTACGCATGCAGATACAAAGATCAGCAATATTAAAGTAACCAAAAATAGTGTCAATAAACTTAATTTTTCTATCCCGGATTTATCTGGATACAGTCTTCCAATAACTTATGAGGAACAACGCAGTTATGATGCTAAAGGAAATCTTACAGGCGAAAAGATATTGATCAATTCCACATTGTTTATTGAGATCTTCTATAGCATTGCGTACTATTAAATTTTGCTATCTAAGTTAATTATACTTTTACAAGAGTGGTTTTACAGCTTAACAAGTCTTTCAGAGAACCGCAAAAGTTCAGGCAATAAAAAAGCCGAAGAGTTTAATCTTCGGCTTTCGGGTGGGATACGGGGCTCGAACCCGCGACCTCCTGAACCACAATCAGGCACTCTAACCAACTGAGCTAAAACCACCATTTTAGAGGTGCAAATGTAAGAGATTTCTAAAATATGTCAATAGGATTCTTACTTTGATGCGTATAATTCTTGTACACGGTTCCAATTCAGTACGTTCCAAAACGCCTGAAGATAGTCGGCACGCCTGTTTTGGTATTTTAAGTAGTACGCATGTTCCCATACATCCAGCCCCATAATAGGTGTTCCTTGTTTGGCACTGATATCCATTAACGGGTTATCTTGGTTGGCCGAAGTGGTGATCGCCAGCTTGCTGCCATCTTTAATTACCCATGCCCAGCCTGAGCCAAATACACTCATTGACGCTTTTTCAAAGTCTTTCTTAAATTGTTCCATGGAGCCGAAACTGTCAATAATGGCTTTCTCCATTTGGGTTGATAGTTTAGTGTCTGTTTTCAACAGAGTCCAGAAGAAGCTGTGGTTCCAGTGTCCGCCACCTTGGTTGCGTACAGCCGTTCTTACACTTTCAGGATGTTTGGAGATGTTTTTAACCAGTTGTTCCAAGGATTGTCCTTGGAGCGAAGGTTCTTTGGCTATGGCTTCATTCAATTTAGTGATGTAGGCCTGATGGTGTTTATCATGATGAAGTTTCATGGTGGTTTCATCAATAAAGGGTTCCAGTGCATTATAGGTATATCCCAAAGGAGGCAGTTCAAATACTGTTGTTCCCGGAAACAATGCAACGAGATCTGTAACGGCAGCTCCGGCACTGTTTGCCGCCAATATAGTTCCCGATGAAAGGATGACTGCTGTTTTAATAAAGTCTCTGCGTTGATTTTTCATATACGGTACGATTATGTGATTCGAAGGTACACAAACTCAAAAGAATCCGAATGTGTGCAAACTGTTTATTTTAAGGTTTTGATAATTCTGAAACTATATGGTTCTTTGAGGTGTCTAAGAAATAATTTGAAAGCACCATTTAGTCAAGGTCTGAATAAGTTCAACAGTCTGCAAACGTTTCAGTTTTTGCGGTTCGGTACTTTTTTTCTCATTTCCATATTACTGGCTAAGGTTGCCATGCTGTATCAGCATGAGTATGGCTTGCATCTTATAGGCCAGTATGAGAACCTGATGTTAGTTACTTCCAGTCTCACTTTTTTCTGGGTATCGGCTATTTGTAATACACTTATTCCGTATTACAACAATTCGGATGAAGCCACGCGAAAGAAGTTGCTGTTCAATACGTTTATTTTATTGATTGCCTTCTCTTTTCTGGCAGCCATAGTAATTGTGGTGCTGGGTAGAATAAAAGGGAAAGACATAGACCTGTACAATATGTTTGCCCTGGTAGTACTGCTCAATACACCAACCTATATTGCGGATTATATTTTCTACCTCAATGAAAAATACAGATCATTGATTCGTTGGGGAATTATCACGTTCGGGGCACATATTATCATGTTATGCCTGCCGTTGTATTTCAGGCAATCGCTTAACCTGGCCATCAATTTGTTACTGGTATTATCGTTGGTGAAATTCAATTATACGATTATTCTGCTTATGAAATTTTCGACCATCAGTGTGAACACACGCTTGATGAAAGAGTTTATGAGTAAGGTATGGCCATATATGTTTTCCATCCTGTTGGCGGGGAGTATGGAATACATCAACAGTTATATCATCGGTTATAATTTTTCGGAAGAGGAATTTGCAATGTTTCGGTACGGAGCACGCGAGTTGCCTATCTTCCTGATTCTGGCCAATTCATTGAGCAATGTTTACAGTGGTGAAATTGCCAAGTACAACAAAGATGGATTGCTGGAAGAAGGACTGGAGAAATTCAAACGATCAGGACAACGGCTCATGCGGTGGTTGTTTCCGGGGACGATGATATTGATGTTTTTGAGTCCGTATTTATTCAAGTATGCATACAATGATCAGTTGATTGAAGGCTATCGGATCTTTAATATTTACCTCTTGCTTATTATCGGACGTATGATTTTCCCGCAAACAGTAATTATGGGTATCATGAAAAGCAGGGTGTTTTACCTTATTTCATCTAATTACCTCATCATTAACTGCCTGCTTTCGTTTTGGTTCATTTATCTTTTTGGCATCAGCGGAATAGCCTATGCTACAGCTATTTCTTTCCTTGTTGAGAAAATAATGCTGGCCATTTATTGTAAGATGGAAGGAATTGGATTCAGACGGTATACAGCGGTTGGCGAGTATTTAGCCTATTCGGCCCTAACTGTTTTGGTGTTTTACCTTTCGTTACAGATAGAAATGCCGATGCCTTAAACTCAAACAAATGCAACTTCCTTCTGGTAAAAGCGGTCTCTAATCTAAATTATTTGCACTAAACACTAAACCCAATATATATATGAACAAGAAACATGCACTCATCGGAGTGATGGCCATTTCCCTGTTTTTTATTACCTGTAAAAAAGACGACAGCGGCAGTTCCGACAACACCACAACCACCACCACAAGTGGAGCATTAACCGAAAAAGAACAGGCTCAAAAAGATTACATAGATATGTATGTAGGATCCGGTGTAAGTGGATTCTCCTGGAATGGTGATATTACCAATTGTATTCCCGGCACGTTGTCGCAGGAATTATTGGATAAAACATTGTTGCGTATTAAATATTATAGAAAATTAGCCGGCTTACCCAATGATAAGATCACCATGGAAGCTGATCTAAGTGCCAAATGCCAGCAGAATGCTTTAATGATCAGAGCCAATAATGCGATCAGTCATGATCCACCCACCTCATGGAAATGTTATACCGCTGACGGAGCAGAAGCTGCCGGCAAGGGGAATATCTCTTTTGGAACATCAGATGTAAAAAATATTGATGCATGGATGCAAGATGCAGGTGGTAATAACCTAAAGGTGGGCCACAGACGCTGGATATTGTTTTCGAACGCAACTAAATTCGGAATCGGATTTACCGAAAGTTCGGGCACATTATGGGTAATTAACGGTTTACCTTCACCTTATTCATTGCCTGCTGCCACTCCTGAGTATATTGCATGGCCTCCTAAAGGAGTTGTTCCGCGTCAGGTGGTGTATCCGCGTTGGTCATTGGGTGTAGGAGCTACATCATATCCATTTCAGGTTGATTTCACCAATGCAACGGTAACCATGAAAGATCAGGCAGGAGTAGATGTTCCGTTAACTATTATTTACCGTTCAGCTATTTCCGGTACATACGGTGGAGATAATACTATTTCATGGGAGCCAACCGGTATCAATCTGAGTTCAAATTTTGATGTTAAATATACTGTTAGTGTGGGCAACGTAATGGTGAACGGAACAGCAAAAAGTTACACATATGATGTAACTATCTTCAATCCGTAGAAATAAGTAATTAAACTTAAGAAAACGGGCGTGGTCATATTCACGTCCGTTTTTTTATGCACTCACCGATAATAATTTGAAACCTGCAAAGAATACATCACCTTCGCAACACTATGTTCAGATACAATTTAAAAACAACAGAAGGCCGTTTTTTCGCGGTCGCTTTTCTGGAAGGAGTTTCCTATCTCATTCTGGTATTTATTGCCATGCCACTTAAGTATTTGGCCGGACAGCCCGAATTGGTGAAAAGAGTAGGGATGGCACATGGATTATTATTTGTGCTGTTTGTATTCACGTTGGTTCAGGTAACCACTGACCGTGACTGGAAGTGGAGCAAAGCGCTTAAAGCCTTTGGTACATCCTTGTTACCCTTTGGTACATTCTGGTTTGAAGCTAATCACCGGAAAAGTGTTAATTAGTTATTGAGTTATTAGGTTATTCAATTAATGCGAAATCATTATACAAAAAATCCCGACCATTGGCCGGGATTTTTTGTATAGTGATTTCAACAAGAGATAAATGTAACTAAATTACTCAATAATCGAGTAACTCAATAACTAATTACTTAATAACAATACCATCGGCAACAACACTGAGTTGTATTTTGCCTTCAAGCGTATCGCGTTTGGCTACACCATGAGCTATGGCTGTTTTGTTTTCAATATTGTATGGCAATACAAAGGCTTTATCCTTTACATCTACAAACAGGTCTTCGCCATCATCATTTTTAAGTGTGAGCCAGCAGCCTTCTCCTTTGCAGTATTGGCTGATGGTTCCGCTAACGGTTACAGGAATTTCGTTTCCAACCATTAAGGCTTCAGCAACTTGCTTCACGGTAACTGTACTATCGGTACTAAACGTGATGCCATAAGCTCCCGTTTGCGGCAATTTAAGACGCGGGTCATTGTTACAACCCGTCAGCACAATCAGAAAGCATACACTCCACAGAAATTTTTTCATGAGTTGTTAATTTACTTAACGATTGTTAACTCGTTAATGATATTGCTTGCCTGACCGTATTTATCAATTAAGAACAATACATAACGGATATCTACATTGATGGTACGTTTGTTCTTAGGATCAAAGTGAATGTTTCCACTCATGGCTTCCCAGTTTCCATCAAAAGCCAAACCAATGATTCGTCCTTCTCCATCAATAACCGGGCTACCACTGTTTCCTCCGGTAATATCATTATCACTTAAAAAGGCAACAGGAAGTTTGCCATCTTTCATGGCATACATTCCGTAGTCTTTGTTTTTGTGTAATTCTCTCAAACGATCGGGAATACTGAATTCTGTACTGCCCGGGTTGTTTTGGTTTTTAGCCATCACTTCATCCAAATTGGTAATTAACGGAAACTTCATGTAACTTTTTACGGTACCATAAGTTAAACGCATAGATGAGTTGGCATCCGGATAGAATTCTTTGGTTGGATTCATTTCCATCAAACCTTTAATATATAAACGACTCAACGCTCCGGAGTTTTCGGTAAACTCATCAACTTTTGGTTTAAATGTTTTGTTGTAGAACGAACGGAAAGCATCAAGGTGTTTGTATGCGATATCGTTTTTCAACATTTTCAAACGTGGATTTTTGATGAAACCTTTCGTCATATCTGTGCTGGCAAACATACTGTTCTCGAATACATACTCGGTGTATGCTTTAATTGCTTCATCCGGAGTTGTTCCATAAGTCAGAATTACATCTTTGAAATAAGGTACTTGCTGGTCTTTGGGAATATTGTTGTAATACAATACCAGAATGCTGTCAAAAATTCTCTTGTCGGCATCAACAATAGCTTGCTCGTATGGCAGATCTTCTACTGACTCGAGTAATTGTTTTTTAGCGGCTTGTGTTTTGGATGCATCATTTTTAGCCATTGTTTCTTCCAGTGAGGCGGCATAAGAAGCAAGCTTGATGATGGTTGGTGCCATAATCCCCTCACGCAGGTAGGTAGATTGCAAAGCGTAAGGTTTGTATGCAGCAAATGTTTTATCTACATCGGCCAGTAAGTTTTTGTATTCATCTTTTTTAGATGCCCATTTGCCAAATGCTTTTTCGTCTTTTTGTTTTTGCTCAAACACTTTGTTGTTTTTCAATTGCTCTGCTTCACCGTGAAAAACTTCCAGTAGTTGGAAACACTTGCATAGTCACCACTTAATTTTAAACGGATATCAACGTCTTTGTTCATTTCCACTTTCCATGCATTTAAACGCACATCACGAAGGGCTACAATAGCAGGATCCACCATATCAGTTGCAATCTGAACTCCCTGGCTGAATTCATATCTGTTGGTTCTGCCCGGAAAACCCATGATCATGGCATAATCACCGCTATTTACTCCTTTAAGGTTAATAGGTAAATGGTGTTTAGCTTTCAATGGAACATTATCAGCTGAATATTTTGCAGCCTTACCGTCTTTCGACATATATACACGGAACATACTGAAATCTCCGGTGTGACGAGGCCACATCCAGTTATCGGTTTCACCACCAAATTTACCAATGTTTTGCGGAGGTGTTCCTACCAAACGCACATCATTGAAACGTTCGAACAGAAACACATAATAAGCATTTCCTCTATACATCTCACGGCATTGTGCTTCGTAAGTAGTCCCTTTGGTTACACGTTCGGTAATGGCTTTGTATAAAGAAGGCATTTTAGCAGCGCGCTCTTTTTCGGATAAACCTTTTACAGCTTCCAGAACTTCAGTAGTGATATCGTCCACACGCACCACAAAGGCAACACTCAGGCCCGGTACCGGACGTTCTTCTGCGTAACTTTTAGCCCAAAAACCATTGTCCAGAATATTGTTGGTTGAGGTACTTAAGTTCGAAATATAATCATATCCGCAATGGTGATTGGTTAATACCAATCCTGTTGCCGAAATAACTTCGCCCGTACATCCACCACCAAACCATACAATTGCATCTTTCAAACTTGATTTGTTCAAGTCATAAAGTTGTGAAGGGGAGAGTTTCAACCCTTTTTTGTTCATGGCATCAACGGTTTGACTTTTAAGCAACCAAGGCATCCACATTCCTTCGTCAGCTTTCACTTGTTGGCTGCCGATTAAAAGCATTACAATCAGGCATCTAAATAAATTCTTCATAAAGTATTCTTAAAAAATTGAGCAGCGAATGTATTAAAAATTGCTGAAAGCTTATAGTAAAGTGATAAACGGCAGATTCGTGAAGAGGATACCAGATACCGGATGCCAGATGCGGGTCGCTTGTATCCGATATCTGGCATCCGGCATCCGGTTGTTGTTCCGTTGGCGGGAAATGTTATTTTCGCCACTCTTAACATACCTACTCATGAAAAAGTTATTTGCATTTGTTACCGTTCTCGTTGCCTTTGTATTGTTTTCTTCTCATACCAATAAACGTTTGGAGGAAGGAATGTTTCCGTTATCGGAAATGAAGAACATCAATTTGCAGCAGATTGGATTAAAAATGGCTCCGCAGGATCTGTACAATCCTAATGGTACCAGCTTGATTGATGCAATTGTGCGCGTGGGTGGATGTACCGGTTCATTTGTATCCAATGATGGATTGATCGTAACCAATCATCATTGTGCATTTGGATTTGTAACAGCTATCAGCACACCGCAACATAATTATATGAAGGAGGGTTTTCTGGCCAAAAATAAAGGTGAAGAACGTTTAGCACAAGGCCTCGTGTGTAAGATCACGGCAAGTTATGAAGATGTTTCAGCCAAAGTATTGGCAGGCACTGAAAGTATAACAGACCCCAATGAACGTTTGCAACGCATTGCCAATAATATCCGTTTTGTTACCCAGGCAGAAAACAAAGCCAATAGAGATCTGCAATGTGAAATATCGGAGATGTTTACCGGAAGAACCTATGTACTGTTTCGTTATAAATTATTGAAAGATGTACGTTTGGTATATGTTCCTGCACGCAGTATCGGTGAGTATGGCGGAGAACTGGATAACTGGGTATGGCCGCGTCATTCAGGCGATTTTGCCTTTTTGCGTGCCTATGTTGCACCGGATGGTTCGGCTGCTGAATACAATGAGCAAAATGTCCCGTATAAACCGGCTAAATTCTTAAAAGTAAATCCGAAAGGAGTGAAGGAAAACGACTTCGTATTTGTACTCGGTTACCCGGGCAGAACGTATCGTCATCAACCGGCTAAATTTTTTCAATACCATGAAGAGTATTACCTGAAGTACATCAGCGAAATCTACGACTGGCAGATCAACAAGATGGAGGAGATGAGTAAAGGAAATGATAGCCTGGAGATCCGCTATGCAGGCCGTATGAAAAGTTTGGCCAATACCGCCAAGAACTTTAAAGGAAAGCTACAAGGGTTTAAAAGAGCAGCTTTAACCAAACAGAAATTTGAGGATGAAAAACAGCTGGAACAATTTATTGCTGCAGACCCAACGTTGCGCACTAAATACAGCGATGTTATACCTCGTATCAATACATTATATGATGAGATCATAACCAATGCACCGCGTAATTTATGGTATGACTTTGTGTATTCGGCTGTACCGTCTTTACAGTTTGCCGCTACCATCGATAATTATGCAGATGTATACAATGAATTGAAAACAGACTCAGCAAAGGATGCATTTATCCAGAAACAAAAACCGCGTATTGAACAAATGCTGTCGCGCTATATGAGCAGTTATGATAAACCACTGGAATTGGCAGCACTTGAACATATGTTTGAACAATCTCAGCAAATGAATGCCGATAATAGAATCAAAACCATAGATGCATTGGTAGCTAAAAGGACGGACTTTAATAAGTATATCACCACGTTGTTTGCCAAATCAATATTCAGCTCACCTGATAAAGTAAAAGCACTTTATGAGAAAGACGTTAAGAAGTTGTTTGCATTGAAAGATCCAATGAAAACACTTGCTTCATCCTTAAATGAGGAGATGAATCCTGAAGATGAAAAAGACCGCAAGCGTGAAAGCGAATTGAATTTATTAATGGCAAAATATGTAGATGCCAAATCCATCTGGAAGCAAAAACAGTTTATTCCGGATGCAAACGGTACGTTACGTTTTACGTATGGTTTCGTAAAAGGATATTCACCAAATGATGCCGAGTACAACAAACCGTTTACAACGCTAACAGGTGTGATTCAAAAAGAAAGTGCCGAGTATGAATTGTTGCAGGTGATCAAAGACCTTCACAAAGCAAGAGATTATGGAAGTTTTATGCATCCTGATCTGAATGATCTGCCGGTGAATATTTTATACAATCTGGATACAACAGGAGGCAATAGTGGAAGTCCTGTGATGAATGCCGATGGCGAATTGATAGGCGTAAATTTTGACCGCGCGTATTCAGCTACCATTAATGATTATGCGTGGAACGAAGCCTATAGCCGGAGTGTTGCAGTTGACATAAGATACGTTTTATGGGTCCTGCAAAAGGTTGCAAAAGCAGATCATTTGTTAAAAGAGATGAATGTGAATATGTAGTGATCAGTTAATTGTGTTGATGGTAAATGGTTGATAAGAACATGTACCGATGTGATGATGTTTGGCGATTAAGAGATTGTGGAATTAAGGAAAACAAATATGACGGTATCGTTGACTGAGCGGTCCCGATAGCTATCGGGAGAAGGCAACTGTTGGAATCCTAAAGGGATTCAATAGTTATTAAAAAGCATATAGATCATCAATAGCACATTCTATGTACCCGAATGCTGAAATAACTATTCCTCCTCAGCAGCTTCCTTCATCATCGCTACAGCCAATTCTTTACCCAAATAATTATCAATAACTGCATGGATTACATAAAGCAAAGGTGTAAGGACGGCAGCTACAATAAACTTATAGATATAATTTACCACACCCACAGCGAGCACCAGTTTTAATGGCCAGTTTCCGCCAATGTAAAAGGCTATGATGAGTACCACAAAACTATCTACAAACTGCGAAACCAGTGTGGATCCAGTAGAACGCAACCACAATGCTTTATTTCCTGTTTTGAGTTTGATGTAATGGAAAACATAAACATCAATAAATTGTCCAATTAAAAAAGCTACCAACGAACCCACAATGATCCACATACCTTGTCCGAAAATACTGCTGAAAGCAACCTGCATGTTCAATGGTCCATCAGGTGTTTCTTTCAGCAGCCAGAACCCTACCGGAGCGACCTGAATGGTTGTATATACAGCTAAAAATGCATATGATATAAGTGCTGCTGCGATATACGAAAACAACCGGACACCATGTTTGCCAAAGTATTCATTGATAATATCCGTCATGATAAACACAACAGGCCAAAGCAATACACCCGCGGTCATGTTAAACGAATAGGTATCGCCAAAAAGCAGGATAGCAAAAGGTTTGATACCAAGGGTCTCTTCAACAGAAAAAATTTTAACACCTACAAATTCTGCAATGATGGCATTGGCGATAAAAAAGGAGCCGAGCAGGAGGAAGAGTATTGTTCGTTTGGATTCTTTCATGAAGTATATTCGTTATTGAGTTACCAGTTATTGGGTTAATATGTTTAATATGTGACTTTCTTATTTTAAGTAATCACATTTGAAATTTATTTCGAAATTCGAGCTTTAATTTTTTTTAGTGTCTTTCCTCTTCCATTATTTTTCATGTCTTCGTGTACAAAAATAACTAAAGTTGAAATGCATCTCCCAAAGCCGGAATTTGAATATGAGCATACCCTTTATCTATGAGCTTCCCTTTAAACACATCCTGTACTTCTTTTTCTCCATGTACCAAAAAGAGGTGTTTAATTTTCTTTTTGTTCTGGCAATGTAAGTATGTAAAAATTTCTTCATAGTCGGCATGTGAAGAGTAATAATCAAGCGATTTAACCTGTGCTTTCACCTGTTTCTCTTCACCAAAAATCCTAACCATTTTATCGCCCGCTTTTAATTGGCCTCCCAGACTTTCCGGTGTACAGTAGCCAACGAGCAAAATAGTGTTTTGCGGGTTTTCAATATTGTTGGCGATATGGTGTTTTACCCTTCCAGCTTCTGCCATGCCTGATGCCGAAATGATGATACAGGGTCCCTTTCTCTCATTCAGTGCTTTGGATTGTTCTACTGCTGTGATATACGTTAAGTTCTTAAACCCGAAAGGATCCGGGTCGGCATGTATGTATTCCACAAATTCTTCATTGTAGCATTCTTCGTGTTTACGAATAACTTCGGTTGCTTTCACTGATAAAGGACTATCTACATACACCGGAATGCTAGGTAGTTTACCTTCATTGGCCATTTTGTCTAATGCGTAAACAAGCTCTTGCGTTCTGTCTACACTAAAGGCCGGAATAATAAGCTTACCTGAATGTTGAACACATGTTTCGTTTACAATTTTTAACAGTTCGGCTTCACTATCTAAAATTTTTGGATGCAATCGGTCACCATACGTTGATTCGGAAATTAATATATCACACTGACGGAAGGGTTGCGGATCGCGAAGAATGGGATCTCCATATTTGCCAATATCACCGGTGAAAGTAAGTTTATGTTTAACTGATTGTTCGCTTATATCCACATGAACAGCACAGCTCCCCAATAAATGCCCCGCATCGGTAAAATGGAATGAAATTTCTTTATCGATTTTTACATGTTCATCATACCCCACAGGTTGCATGAGATCAAGTGTGAGGTCAACATCCTTTATATCGTATAAGGCTTCAAGTTTTTCATCACCTCTTTTTTGTCTGCGTACATTCACTCGTTTCAAGTCTTCTGTTTGAATATGTGCCGAATCGAGGAGCATAATTTCACACAAAGAAATGGTTGCGGGATGGGCAAAAATAATTCCCCTGAAACCTTCTTTGACCAAACGAGGTAATAGTCCTGAATGATCAATATGCGCATGCGATAAAATAACGTAATCAACTTCATAAGGATTGAATCCGAAATGACGGTTGGATGCATCTTTATTTTGCAGACGTCCCTGAATCAGTCCACAATCCAACAGAATCTTGGTGCCGGCTTGTGTTGTAATTAAATGTTTACTGCCTGTAACATATTGCGCAGCTCCCCAAAATTGTATATGCATAATGATTTGTTAACAGAGATGAAGCCATCCCATACCAAATGTAAACACTCCGGCTGATAACAAAAAACGACAGATGATTTTAAATGCATTCAGTTGATGTAATCGAGAGTATTGATTAACAGAAAATTAATTTAAATATAGAGATTTAGGTGCTACATTTGAGTTATGAAGCAATTCGACAGAATTGCCCTATTGTTCCTTTCCCCTTTTCTTTTATGTTGCTTTACCGCTACCGGACAGGTATTGAATTTCTATTACGGAAATTTACATGCACATTCCATTTATTCTGATGGAAACAAGGACAGCGCAACATCACACGCAAGTATTCCTTATCATGATTATCAGTTTGCCAAAACCGCCCAGCATTTTAATTTTCTAGGAATATCAGAGCACAATCACAATGGTGCTGATATGGTGAGAGGCAGTTATGCCAAGGGATTACAGCAGGCAGATAGTGCCAACCAAGATGGAATATTTGTAACCATGTACGGAATGGAGTGGGGGGTAATTGGTCCTCCGGGTGGACATACATTGGTGTATGGTGTGAATCAATTGATCGGATGGGATTCGATCGGAAGTACACCGAATTACGATATTTATAATGCCAAGCTGGATTATGCAGGATTATTTACCAAAATAGCACGCACTCCGGGAGCCTTTGCCTGCTTTGCACATCCTGCTACCACAGATTACAGCGACTTATTTACCAATCCGGTGAATGCAACATTTGATAGTGCAATCGTTGGTTCAGCCATTCGTTCGGGACCAGCATTTAGTATAGATACTACATACAATGATCCATCCACAACAAGTTATGAAGCACGTTATAAGGATGCACTAAAGAGAGGTTATCACTTAGGAGCAACACTCGATCATGATAATCACTATACTACTTTTGGAAAGGCTACTGCGTGCAGAACGGTTGTGTTGGCTCCGTCTCTTAGTCGTGCGGATATTATGGACGGGATTCGGAAGATGCGTACACAGGCCAGTGATGATTGGAATGTGAGGGTTACGTTTACCATTAATGGAAAACCACTGGGAACGATTTTAAGTGATACGGTCAATCCGCAAATTTCTGTTACAATATCTGATCCTGATTTGGAAGTAGCTTCCAATATTGTGATTACCTATGGTATTCCCGGAAGTGGTGTGAATCCTACAACGCTTACATCTAGCACAACGGGTAGTTTAACCTATACGCATAGCATTGCAACAGGTGCTTCGTATTACTACTATGCAGTTGTTACGCAAACGGATGGCGATAAGATTTTTACAGCGCCTATTTGGGTAAATAAGGTGAGTGCTTTACCCGTAAAATTGATTGAGTTTAAAGCGACCAAAAAGAAAAATGCAATAGGCTGTAGTTGGAAAACGGCTACTGAATGGAACGCGGATTATTTTGAACTGGAACGCAGCACCAACGGGCAGGATTTTTACGCTATAAACAAACAGAAAGCAACCAATACAACATCCGTTGCCGAATATGAATGGCTGGATGAAACAAAGATGGTTTCATCTCTGGTTTATTACAGACTCAAACAGGTCGATTTTGATGGAGTCGTTCATTACTCCAATATTGTGTTTGTCAGAAATGATATCAAAGCAGCGAATTCAGTAACCATTGTACCCAACCCGTTTGAAAATGAACTGACGTTCTCCTTTGATGAAACACCGGAACAATCCATTCAATATACGTTCTATAATTCCCTGGGTGAACAAGTGTATGAGTTAACATCGCCTGCTACGGACGAAAGTGTTATTACATTACCTAAACATATTGCCACAGGATTGTATACAGTTAATATCCAAAGCGGAGAGTTACATATTGCCAAACACCTGGTTAAACAATAAAAGGTAGTGTTGTCTTGCTGAGTTCATCGAAGCAGACTTCCGGAATGCCCAAAGAAGCATTGAGTCATCTATTTGACAATAGTGTTTTACCACAGCGGGCGCAACGATTGCACAGTGAACAACAACGAGAAAATGAAAAGGCCCTTTATTTTTTCTTTGCCTCATTCCAGAACACATCCATTTCCTCCAAAGTCATCTCTGTAAGTTTACGGTTTTGTTCCTTGGCTTTGGCTTCGATGTATTGAAAACGTTCAATAAATTTCTGATTGGTTTTTTCTAACGCATCATCAGGGTTGATGTCATGTCTGCGGGCAACGTTTATCAAAGAGAATAAAAAGTCTCCAAATTCATTTTCGGTTTTTACAGATGTCACTTCTTCGGCAAATTCTTCTTTGAGTTCAGCTAATTCTTCATCCACTTTTGCCCATACCTCTTTGGTTGTTGGCCAATCAAACCCAACCTGTGCAGCTTTTTCCTGCATGCGCAAGGCTTTCACAATGCTCGGTGTTCCTTTCGCAACACCACTCAACACCGATTTATTTCCTTCTTTCAGTTTGAGTTGCTCCCAGTTTTCCTTCACCTGTTCAGCGTTCTCTACTTTTACATCTCCATAAATATGTGGGTGACGCGAAATCAATTTTTCACACAAACTGTTGCATACATCCGCAATATCAAATGCTCCCGTTTCGCTTCCGATGCGTGCATAAAAAACAATATGCAATAACACATCACCCAACTCTTTTTTGATTTCGGTTGAATCGTTCTTAAGAATAGCATCGCTCAACTCGTAAGTTTCCTCAATGGTCAAATGACGCAAACTTTCGTTCGTTTGTTTTATATCCCAGGGGCATTTTTCACGAAGCTCATCCATGATATCGAGGAGGCGGGAGAATGCTTGCAGTTTTTGTTCTTTAGAAGTAGCCACGGTATTCATATTTACAAGGGCAAATTAACCGCAAAGGCCCAAAGGCGCAAGGAGTATTTTGCCGCAGATTACGCAAATTCATTTAATTAAATTCGCGTAATCTGCGGCTTTAAACTGTTTCGTAAATTACCAATCCGGTTCTCAACTTGGGCTCGATCCACGTTGATTTAGGGGGCATGATCAAATTCTTCTCGGCAACCTCCTTTACCTCCTCAATACTTGTTTGGTATAAAGTAATCGCAAGATCACAATCTTTACTATCTACCGTTTCCTGCAACGTTCCGATTCCCTTGGTACCGTCCATGAAAGCAATACGTTTATCAGTCTTGCTGTCGTTGATGCTGAAAATACGTTTTAAAATATATTCTTCAACAATACTTACGTCCAGTTTATCCAACGTTCCGCTTAAGGTTACAGCAAACTCCGGTTTGAGTTTTAATAAGTATGCAGTGTTGTTAAAGTAGAGTCCGAACTCTTTTGGTTTGAGTGGTTGAACGGGAAGGTGTCCGCTTGGAATCACATCAAAATAGGCTTCTATCTTTTGAAGGAAATCCGGGTGGTTCACCATAGCATCTTTCACCAAACGGTGGTATTCGAAAATATGCAGTTTGGAAAATGGGATCAAACAAACAGGAAAAAAATTGAATGCTTCTGTTCCATTGTGGGATGGATTAGCCTGGCGTTCGTATTCGCAATAAGCTGCCGAACCTGCACTGCGGTGATGTCCATCGGCAATGTATAGTTTGGGGATATTCTCAAATTCCACACGAATCAATTCCACATCTTCAGGTTTGCTTACTACCCATAAATTGTGTATTAACTGATCGGTGCTAATGAAATTATATTCGGGAATATGGTTTTCAATATAGTGGTCAATTACCTTTTCAATATTGGGTGCATCAGGGTAGGTAAGGAGCACAGGATTACCCAATTGTTTAAACCAGCGGATATGGTCGGCCAGTTCGTTTTGTTTTTCAGTTAAGGTATTTTCGTGCTTGAGGATATGGTTATCGTTGTAATCATTCACACTGGCAGCTGCAATAATGCCGGTATAAGCAGCACTGCCTTTAATCACACGGTACACATAGTATGAGTCGGCATTGTCTTTTATCAGCCAGCCTTTTTGTTTAAACTCTTCAAGGTATTTCAATCCCAAGGGAAAATGTTTCTCCGGATTTTTTTTCTCACCCTTATAATGCAAATAAGGTTTCACAACATGCAGGTATGAATGAGGATTGCTCTCCAGTTCCTGATATGATTTTTCCCTGTTTGCAGAGTCATATGAAGGTGCAGATACGTGAGCAACGGTTTCGCGCGAGGGACGAAGTGCTTTAAATGGTTTTACAATAGCCATAAATATAGTTTATAGATCACAGTTCATGGTTCATAGTTTTTCGTTGCCTATGAACCATGATCTATGAACTTATTTATTTCTTAAAAAATTCAATTACTTTTT
>JAZKGH010000162.1:8690-21926 GCA_040386055.1 Bacteroidota bacterium | reverse complement strand
GGATAATTGTTCCCGGTTGAATGGTTAACGTTGCATTTTTAACATACACATAGCCATCTAATGTGTATACTGTATCACTGTACCATGTGGTATTTGCAGTGATTTCTCCTGCCGGTATAGTTCTGGCTTTTTGCGCCTGTACCGACATTACAGTTAAAAGAGAAATTGCGATAAAGTAAAATACTTTTTTCATGTTTGTTTGAATTGAATTTCACTCGCAAAGCTATCCCTGCATGTCCATTCCAATGTTACTGATATGTTAAATAGGTGTTAAATAACGGTGTATTTCAGACTGCTCCTTATGCACAAAAAAGGCTCTCCGAAGAGAGCCTTTTAAATAGGTATGTGTTGAAGGAAAATTAGGATATTAAAACTTCACACCAACACCAACACTAATGGTGTATCCCATTTTGTATTTAAACAAAGGATTATCAAACTTCGATTTTTCTGCATCAGTAGTTGTTGCATCTATACGTGGTGTAGGGCCCAGTTTAGGATCTATGTTGGTAGAGATATCATCATATTTTCCGTTACCATTATTATCCTGATAAAAGATTAGATCCTGCGCCAATATATCATTGATCCCTACTTTAAACTCATAGTGTTTATAGAACGTTTTAGAAATAGATAAATCAACTACTGTTCTTGGGTTTTCCCACAGATCCGGAACCAATCCGTTTTTCTCTCTTACAAAAGCAATACGTCTGCCTACCTGATTTACAAAAATGGCTGCCGATACTGTTGATTTGGGATCATAAAATTGAAAACTTCCATTAATAATATAAGGTGATTGACCTTGCAACGGACGTGTTCCAAAACTCGCATTGGTTGATGAAATACTATTGTCAAATTTCACTTTAGATTGAATGTAAGCGTAATTCATTGTTACCGAGAATTTACGTATCCAGCTTGTTCCAAAAGCTTTGTCAAGGAAATCGAAATTTTTACGCACCTCAACTTCAAATCCATGATTGCTTGCATTTGTATTACTGCTGTATCCAAGTGCCGCATCACTTCCAATAAACTCATTTACCTGCTCTATAGCATTGGTAAAATCTTTATAGAATAACGAGAACGATACCAGCTGCGATTCGCCAGGGTACAATTCAAACCTGAAATCATAGTTTTGAATTTTAGTACGCACAAGGTTAGGGTTTCCGGTTACAACCGTATTATAGTTAAAATCATAGAAAGAGAAAGGAGCCAACTCTCTGAATTCCGGGCGTGCCAGAGTTTGACTTCCGGATAAACGGAGGTTGATTTTATCTGTTAATTCATAGGTAAAGTTAGCTGAAGGTAACCAGTCGGTAAAAGTAGTATCAACAGTTACCGGTTCACCGGCTGCGCCAAATGTGTTCATTTTTTGGTTATAGCTTTCTACGCGTACACCATAACTGAAACGCAATCTTCCAAACAAACGCTGATCTAACATCAAATAAGCGGTGCGAAGGTTTGAACTTGCTTTGTATACATCCTGCGGATTAATACGCTCATCTATATAGAAAGTATCCGGTGCCAGATTTGACCGGTTGAATATTGAATCAGGAGTACCGGTTACAAAATTTTCGCGAACATATTTGTTACCCGGAGTGGTGATGGGTTTAAGTTTATACCCGAAAGCACGTACCTGAAAATCGCGCTCACGTATTTGGTACATGGTACCAAACTTTACATCTGTTTTCAGTTTTTTACCCGTTAAAAATTCCACCGGACGTTGAAAGTCTACTCCGCCACTTTTAATGTCCTCTTTCAAATCCTGATAAAAACGGCCGGTTTGGATAATATCTATATTCGATCCGATCTCAGTATTGTATTTATAATACTTAGCCGCAAAAACATCATAGGTAGAGCGTGTTGTTGCTCTTTTAAAATCAGGCATGGTACGGTGAATATTATTGTTGTTCAGCACCCATTTCATTTTAAGTTTTAGGGGAGTGAAAAAGTGTTCACCAATTAATTGATTACTCATTAACCGGTTGTCCTGATAAATGAAATAGCGGTTTTTTACCAATGGCATTTGCTGGTCGTCCTGCAAATCGTCATTACCGCTACGGGTAATGGTTTGATCTTCGGTATTAATGGTATAAGCGTTCTTAAAACTAATTTTATGATTATTGCCCAGTTTCCACCCTGCATTAAACATGATTCCGGTTAAGATCTCTTTTTTATACACCGTATCATTGTATTGCTGACGCATCTGATTTTCTGTTGCTGCTATGCTTTTTGTGAAACGGTTACGTTGCACCGGTGTGGTACGGTTGCTTTGGCTGCGCGAAAAAGAAACGATGAAGCCGGCTTCCTGTTTATCCCAAAACTTTTTACTGGTTCCACCCGACAACTGAAATGAATTCTTCATTGGAGTAGATGATACCTCATCCATCGACCATTTATCATTAAAAAGTTTACTGCTTTCATATTTAGTAGCCGCATCAGCCGACTCATATTGCAAACGTGCCGGAATATTAGAAGGAAGTGCTCTGGTACCATCATCCACCCCAAAAAAGTTGGTAGACCCTTTAGTATTGCCATAGCTCATATTGCCTGTGGTAATGCTGTGATTCGATGCTCCAACCGATACCGAAACAAAGGTTTTTTCAGGAATATCCTTGGTGTTAATAGTAATCATCCCTCCTGCAAAATCACCCGGTAATTCAGGCGAAGCCGTTTTGGTGATCACCATATTATCCAGCATATTCGATGGAAAAATATCGAACGAAAATGCTTTACGATCCGATTCGGTACTTGGCAAAGGGGCACCATTTATATAGGCAGTATTGTAACGGTCGTTCAAACCACGAATGATGGCAAATTTATTATCCTGAATGGATGTACCGCTAATACGCTTCATAACGTCTCCCGTTGTAGCATCCGGTGTCTTTTTAATCAAGTCGGCTGAGATCCCGTCCGATATTGATGCATTTTTCTTTTGCTGGATGAGCAAGGCACTCGCTGTTTCCTTTTTCAACTCAGCCGAAACCACAACTTCACTCAATTCACGGGTCGATTCTTCCAGCGTAGTATTTACCTGTGTTACTTCTTTAGCTTTAACCTCAACCTTTGAAACCACTTTCTTCTGGTAGGAGATATAACTCATTATAAGGTTATACGTACCGGGTGCCACATTGTTAATGGAAAACTTACCTTCAAAATCGGTGGCAGCACCTATACTGGTGCCTTCAATTTGTACGGATACCCCTATTAGCTCCTCACCTGTTTTTTTATCAATGATTTTGCCGGCAATACGCCCTGTTTGAGCTGAAACCGCCATTGCTACCGTGCTGATAAGCAATACAAAAAGATACTTAAGTCGAACTAGATTCATAATTGAAATGTTGTGCGGCAAAAGTACCCCGCCAAAACTTGGCAACGGTTAACCCTACATTAATGTTAAGTTAAGTGAATATCAATGGTGTGTTATGAAAATGTTAAGAAGCAGGAAAATGGAAGTGTTTATGCCTTTTAAAAACACTTTGCGATCTACATTTTTCTGTTTTGTGGTTTCTCCCAGTCTCGGGACTTAACCGCGGAATAGCAGAACACTAAATGTAAAAGATGGTTTCGGTGATGTATTGACCTAAGTAAGTTGAGTTATCGACCTTAGATGTTGGTTCCATATTTTACCAATAGATATAGAAGATTTGCATCATTCATTCTAGGTATTAACTTACTAGTCGAATATCTATAAACATCCGGACCAGATTCTTCAATAGGAGGCATACCCTCTTTAAGGGCTTTAAGCGGTTTACTTAGAAAAGAGACTCTTAGAGCTCTATTAATAATTATTCCTCGATTAGTTTTACTTGGAATTTTACCAGCTCTGCCTGAGCGGAATTTTTTGGGTGAAAAATCGTCTTGCAGGCTCATAGTTTTTGCTTGGTTACAAGATATTCAACCGTAGAATATCTGTAATACAAAGCAGGAAGAATTACGGAAGGAAAGTATTATATAATTTTAGTAAGATATTACACCTTTCACATATTCGTCAAGTTAGGGCAGTCAGTCAGCGCATACATAGGGTTATAAAATTTCATAAGCTAAAAAGGTTAAGCGTTGCAACCCCATAATGATATACAGGTAAATAAGCAGGAGGAGTATAAGAAGTCTTTTTGGTAACACTTTTTTTCACGGGTTCAACTTTCTTTTTCTGAACAACCACTTTTTTAGGAGGAGTGCACTTCGAACACGCATTCGCACGGCTGCGGGGAACTGTTTGCGAAAACAAGACAGTTGAAGTTAGCAGGCATATTAACAACAAAACGTGTTTTAAATAGTTCATGAGAGTTGATTAGCGTGATCAAAACTAATCAATGCAACATAGAAGAAAGGCTCACTTTAGAGATAATTGAAATTTTGGTTCTAAAGTACCAGTGTATGGATGGGATTTGTGGTTCTTTATGATCACATCACCTGCAAAGAAGAGGTAGGCAATTATTACAAAACAGATATTTTACTACAATAGACTTACTTCATTCGTATCACTTCATTCGTAATAACCATATCCGAAAAATTGGAAGTGGATGTCTGCACATATGAACTATCTGTTGTTTGGATGATGGTAATTTTCATCTGCGCATTTTTAGGAAGAGAAGGGTATTCATCAAGTATTTTTTTCGAGGGGGTTAGCGTATAGGTACAATCATTGATCCAGTTAACGGCTAAGACAGACGTATCTGTTTTTCCTTCAGCAATCTCCATTTGTGTATCTCCATTCCGGATAATGTAAGAAGTTCCAGCCTCTTTATCCATTAACTTAAAGACACCATTCTTAAACAGGGTACAACCGGATGGCTGAGGCTGTTCCATTTTCTTTGGTGTACCACAAGAGGAGTACAACACACTTAACAGGACTATAAATACTACTTGAACTTTCATCATATTCTTTACTTTATAATAGTTAATTAGAATTTAAGGCTTCTGCAAATAAGGTTAATTCGGCTATCGGATCTTCTGTTTCAACAGTATGCACATGCCCAAGGTAATTCATCCCTAAATACTTTGCAGTTTCTTGAAAGGGAATCCAAAAGGTTTCACCCAAATGATCGCCAACGGAGGAGCTTAACACTGCCATGTTCTTGGTGCGAAGTTTTCGACCCAGTTCTTTTTCGGTGTCAAGTAAATCTGTAATGCGGTCAAAAAATACTTTCAGGATGCCGCTCATGGCGTACCAATAGACGGGTGTTGCAAAAATGAATGTGTCATAATCCAATATCAGTCTTCGGATCAGCGGCAAAAAATCATCCTTGTGATGCCGGTGTTTGTAATCGTAATATTGGATATTGAAATCATTCAGATCAATAATGTCAAAGTGCGACAATGTATGCAGGGTATCCACCACCTTTCGGGTATTACCGTCTTTTCTGGAACTTCCGATGATGAGTACTTTTTTCATTTGAACAGTGTTTATACGCATTTGCGAATTTACTACAATGGGCACAAAGGGTGCACAGGGGACACAAGGATTGCTCTGTGGTAAAATATTATTTAGCTACCGGTTCATTCAGGAATGCATTAATCATTGAAGCGGTCACTGCAATTTAAAGATGTTCATAACGAGTTAGGCATTATATAGCTTAGGGATTAATCCCTAAGCTATATTGAGATTAATAGTTAGGCGTTCACCAATGTTTCAATGTCAAACTTTTTCATTTTCATGAAAGCCTCAACCACGCGTGGTGCTTTGTTTGGGTCCGACATCAATTTGGCTAAAACAGTCGGCACAATCTGCCACGACACACCAAATTTATCATCTAGCCAACCGCACTGACTGTATGTTCCACCTTCGCCTAATTTTTCCCAGTAATGGTCAATATCCTGCTGGGTTTCGCATTCAATAACATAAGAGTTGGCCGGTGAAAAAATGTAATCAGGGCCACCGTTCAGGCCCATAAATTTGTGTCCGTTCAATTCAAAGTACACTACCATCGGGTTTTCGGTAACAATTTTTGAATTTGGGAAAATACTACAATAGTGGTCTGCAGCTGCTTTGGCTTTTCCATCAAACCATAAGCAAGGAAAAATGTTGTTGTTCATGTGAAATATATTTTTTGTTTACAGTACAAAACTACATTCACCTCAAAAGGTAGAATAGAACAAACCCGACAAAATACAGAATGACTATCCGCTTTTAGGGAAGCAAGTCTAAACGTTTACCCACTTTTTATTGTGAAACCGCAGCGAACGCAACGATTTGCGTTGCGAAACGCTGCGGTTAAAATAGAGTTGACGATAAACGAATAGTCATTAAATCTATCATTGGGAAGGTAGTGTGCCGTAGTTTAAATATTCTGTTGGTGTAAGGTTTGTAAATTCTTTAAACGACCTGATAAAATGGCTTTGATCTGCATACCCGTTCTGAAAGGTTAAGTCCGATAAACTGCTGGTGCGTTCCCTGTTCAATTTTTGGAAGGTATTATTGAACTGACAGATCCTGCGAAAAGAGTTAGGAGACACACCAACGTTTCGCTCAAACAATCGTTGAAAGGTCCTTTCTGTTATGCAAAGTTCTTCCTGTATATTTTTCAGTGCTTTATCATAAGGATGCAACGCAATTTTCTGTGTAGCGTATTTTATAAGCGGAACATCTTTTTGGGTTTTGGTAATGAGCTTAAATAGGTAGTTGTCCAGCAAAGCAATCATGGCCTCCGGTGTTGTAGCATTTAATAGTTGCTCTTGAAGGTATATTGTTTTGCTTGACGAAAGTGAGTTGAGGTCAATAGGATTATCGGTGAGTTCCTGTGCTGAAATGTTGAACAATGAAATAAGTGCAAATGGTTTCAGGAAATAAGCGATCAGTGTGAAGTCATCATTAAGAGTTAGGGTGCTTGGAAAAACAGTTTGTCCGAACAAGGTTAAATGATTGGAGTTGTTGTTGATCTTTCCTTTTGCGGTTTGAAAGAGCAGTGTGGGTGTCCCGTTAGCAAACAGGGGCAATACAAAAGGATTCTTTGTCCAGTGGTGTTCCAGCACAAGTATTTCCTGAACATATTCAGCAATTGTGTCTGCAGGTTTCAGATAAGATACTTTCATTTGTTTTTTGAAGCAACCGCAATTTAGAAAATATACTGAACAAACTAGTACACAACTATCTCTTGCTACGTAAGGCTTGCTTTTCAAGAAGAAGGACAATGGAAATACCAATGATATAAGCAAAGATATCGGTCCATGCAAAGGAAGTTCCGATAACAGTTGAGGCAAGTGTTGAATGTTCCAGTCCGAATCGGTTGACAATCTTAACATATTGCAACCCTTCCATAACAAATGAAAAGAGTAGTACCGATACAGCAGTTGGTAAAACAAGTGTGTTCAGAAACGATTTTACAAAGCAATATATCAGCATCACAACCAATGCATCACCAACATAAGGGCGAATAATGCTGTCGTGAACAAATAGCGCAATGAGAACTTCAACCGCAAATAACAAGAGGGCTAAAACAAAGTAACGTATATTAAATAGGAACAAGGTGCGCATAGGATTTTAATTCCAATAAGGTTAATACTTGTTATGCTTTTTATACATTTCACTCAGTAGTTTTTCCGGTATGTGTTTCCGCTTACCGAAGGTATTTATTAAACGCGTAAAAAAATGCCTGCTCAACAAAGCAGGCATTTTCATCAATAACTCATTAACCTAATAACTAGAATTAATACACCACTACTTTTTGTGTAAACAATGAAGTACTTTCTTTTACCGTGATAATGTACATACCCTTTGGTTTATCTGATAAATCTATTTCAACACTTTGTTGATTATCGGAATGAAAGGATTGATACACTGTTTGTCCGATATCATTTTGTACACTGATTGATTGCACGTCCATTGAATGATTAATCCTGAACGTTCCCGCTGATGGATTCGGATAAACAGAGATAGTATTCGATATTTTTTCAATATTGTTCAACCCAACCGATCCTCCTGTGATTCTGATATTATCCATATGAGTAGTAAGCCATTTTGAGCTGCAATCAGTGTTTCGGTATCGTAAAGCGATATAGCTTAATCCGCTTGAGGGCGGCAATGTTATATTGCTTTTAGCTCTGTAAGTACCATCAGCCAGGTATTCACTTCCCCTGAAATCAAACAACAGAACCTTAGATGTTGCTGCCGCAGGATCTTGCGATCCATTCAGTAAATAGATACCAATGGTATCACCTTCAGCTGGTGTTGAAAATCCGGAGAATGAATACCATAGTGAATCTAACTTTCCTCCTGTGGGGATTGCAAATCCCGGAGATACAAACCAATTGTCGGTAAGAGTAATACCGGTTGATGGTGAGTAGTCATGACCAACACAATTCGGAGCAGAATGTGCACCAGTACTCGCATATGTCCAGTGGCTAAACTGTGTAGAAGCTTTTTTATACTCTGTCCAGCCATTTTTCTGGTTCGCATCATCAAAACCGGAGGAATAAGGAAGTGGAACCTGAGCCTTTAGTTGAAAGCTTACAAATGTAATGAGTCCAAGAATGGTAATAAGTCTAGTTCTTTTCATGTTGTAAATGGTTAAATTGTCCTACTCATAAGGCTTTTCGGGTCCGCCCTGTTTTAATGAGGCTACTTGTCTCCTCTTAATAAACAGTTAACTATTTTATAGTTGCTATGAAGACACATCGGATGGTCAAACGTTGCATGGAACGCCTTACCGCTTAAGTAAAATTGTCTGACCCATCGCGTATGTTAACCATAAGGCGCGTAAGAAAACCACAAGTTTCACTAGGGTATTAATGGTTGTAATCTTTATGGTTTCCCCGAGTGCTTACTTTGATTGGTTAATGCTTCGGACGATTTCGTAGATGTATAAAGGGACTGACCAACCCAACCAAAAAAGAGAGGGTGAAATGTCTTCAAAACGGCCCAAATTTTGAATATAAGGAGTTTTCAACATTAATCCCGAAATTACAAAAGCCATTGTCAGGATATAGCTTCTTATCATCCATTCCTGATGTAATTTGAATTTCTTTTTGATGGCAAAAAAATAAGCGAGTGCAGTAGCACTTATCCAAACGCTTACCCAAATCTGTAACGAAAAGGCATAGGGCAAATTCACGTTATAAGAAGTTGTAAATGCTAAAACTACTGCACAAAAACTGCTTATAAGTACTGCCAAAAGATAGAGGAAGCCAATTATTCTATGCAGAATCCAACTATAAATTCTTAGCTTTTTCCAAAACTGGACGATGCCTAAAATCAAAGCTCCACCGCCCGCTGTAATGTGTGCTATTAAAATCCATTTGTAGTTGTAATATTTTCCCATTGCTTCGGGTGTCAATTCAAGAAAATGATCTGCACCGTGCATAAATGTCCAAGTAATATAAATGACCAAAAGCCATATAAAAATGAGCGTGATATCTGTTGTGCTTAATTTTAAAGTTTTAAATTTTTGCATTAGATCATTAATTTCAGCAAAGGTCAAATTTTCAGAAACCCTACACAATAACCGAAAAAAGATTCGGTATGTGTTGTTTAGAATAACCGACTTTATTTTGATATTTTTGTTGTCAAATCATTGGTTATGTACGAAAAGAAAATGGAAGAAGAGTTGGATTGCGGTATTCGTGTGGCGTTCAAAATTTTCGGAGGGAAATGGAAACTGTGTATTATTGATGCAATAAACAGAGGGATTGCTCGTCCTGTTGATATTTATAAAAGTATTCCGAATGCTACCATGCGTGGGATAGAAATACAGTTGGCAGAATTATTGTTTTTCGGTGCTGTAGAAAGATGTGCAGAAGAGGTCTATCCAAAAAAGTCTGAATATAAACTTACTTCTCTTGGCGAAAGTATTCTACCTGTTTTAACCAAAATTGATAATTGGGGTGCAGTTCATTCGGAATTTGTAAGGCAACGTCAACGTGAGCTACAGGATTCCGAATAGGAGAGTTTCTTTTTTCATGAGGTTGATCTAAGATTTCATCAATCAAAGTCAACTGTTTAATACTTCTTTAAGGTATCGGCATAAAGGTTAAAGTTGTGAAATGTAGTATCCCAATTGGTTAGGCCAAACTCATAATCCCAGGGTTCAATGTACCTTGCTTTAAGTTGCTTCGCTTGTTCAAAAACCTTTGTATAGTCACCACCCGGAAAACTTGCAGTATTGTCAGATCGGTCAATAACCTGGCAGTAGATGTCACCGGGGAAGTTTTTTAAAACAGTTATTAAATTGGGTTGGTAAGTTGTGTTGCCCGAAATCCACCACATTGCAGCACCCACTCGATGATTTAATGTATTGTCGTTCCAAAGATCTGAAATAATTGTTGCTGCCGGATTTGTAGAAGAAAACAATTCGTGAACCTCAAAGGCTAGCGGTTTTTTTGTGAATGCGGTGGCAAATTTTTTGGCATTTTGAAGAGATGCATCGATCCATTTTTTTTCCGTATAACCTGCTGATGCAAATGAAGATTGATTAAAGCCATTAAGATGTCCTTCCACACCATTGGAGGTCATTTGAGGAATGTAAACCAATTGCAAAGAACTATCATTATTGTATTTTTCTGCAAGCTTGTCTGCCAGTTTACCAAGGTAAGTTAGAACGGTGTTGTCCCAGATCAGTGGTAATTTATAGGGATCCCCTCTGAAAGTGTAATCAAAGTAAGGAACGTTTTTTTGTGTAATCAACCAGTCGGGACTTCCAATACCACCGGCAAGTATCGAAAGAGAATAATTTTTGCCTTTTGCTTTTGCCGCGCTAATTTGATTGTCAAGGGATGCAAAGTTAAAGTTGCCCTCCGTTGCTTCTATGTCTTTCCAAAATGCTCTTATTAAAACACCTCTTACCTCGGCATGATTTAAAATGGTGTTAGAAGTGCTGCCTGCACTTGAAAATATTCCTTTGGGTTTAGAGATTGATGATGCCGGTGTTATTGGGGTTGGGGTAACTGTCGCATTCTCATCTTTATCTTTGCAGGATGAAATAAGTAAAATGAAAGAAAGTACCAAAAGGCTAAAAACGTTTCTATTCATGGTGGTTGTTCACTTTATGTTTGACTATTTTGCTGTCTAAAATGGCCCGTTTTAACGGTTCTGATTTTTGTTCGTAAGCTTATTTGGCTGTATTTTTCATAAACTTTCTCCATTCATTTTGTAAGGTCAAGCCAAATTTGTGAATGTTTTCTTTCTGTGTTGGTGAACATTCTTTGCAATTTGATTTTAGTTTTTTGATATAGCTATCAATTATTGATTTGTTATATTCTCCTTGTCCGCTTAAACTAAATTCAAGAATCACAATGTCCGCCCATGTTGTTAAGTCTTTATTGGTAAAGCAATTTTTGTAGTCAAAATTAGCTATAAATTCCTTGGTGTT
The DNA here is from genome assembly GCA_040386055.1 of Bacteroidota bacterium. Taxonomy (GTDB): domain Bacteria; phylum Bacteroidota; class Bacteroidia; order UKL13-3; family UKL13-3; genus UKL13-3. The sequence continues at coordinate 10,629 of JAZKGH010000162.1, read as the reverse complement.
ATTTTCTATATATTCTTTTCCGGCAAGCCCAAGCGCTTCTGAAAAATACCCATCAGATTTTTTATACATCAGGGTAACTACTTTAAAATAAAATGGTCTGGATTGTTTGTTTTTGGCCGTCAAACTATCAAGTAAAGCAAGTGCGGTATTGTCATTTCTTAAATTCCACTTGTTGCCAAGATAAATGTTTTTTGCAAGTTTAGGGGTCTTCTTGTCTGCAATAAAGCGATCAAAGTTACAGTTGAATAATTTTTTGTAAGGTTGTCCACCAGCTCCGATTATTTCTTTATTATCCACATGAAAACTGTCAACGTGAACTGTTTGAAATTTTTCTTCAGGCACGGTTTTGTCTGTCCGAATGTTACAAGCAGTCAATCCAATTAGTAATATAATTGTCGTCCATTTCATTGTTAGCATCGATTTTTAAGTAGACTGCCGATTAGAGGTTACATATCCATTGCATCGAAGATATTCATTAAAGACATAAAAAAAATGCCCACTCATTTGAGCGGGCATTTTATATTTAATAACTCAATAACCAACTAAGCAAAGGCTTCATCGATCAATGCTAATTGTTCAACAGCATGTACTTTGCTGTAACCGGTAGCCGGTGTTGAACTGCTTTCGCGGGAGATCCGTCTTAGTTGGCGGTTGTTGTCCCAACGTAATAAGTATAACCAGGCACCCATGTTTTTAGGTTCTTCCTGTACCCAGCAAATTTCGGCTCCTTTATACTTCTCGTAAATTTCAGCCAGTCTGGTTTCAGGCATCGGGTACAATTGTTCTACGCGTACAATGGCAATGTCTTTTCTATTGGTGCTTTGTTGGCGCTCCAGTAATTCATAATAGAGTTTACCTGAACATAATAATACACGTTTTACTTTTTTAGCATCGCTGTAGGTATCGTCAATCACTTCCTGGAATCCACCTTTGGTGAAATCTGCAAGCTTGCTAACACACAAAGGATGGCGCAATAAACTCTTAGGTGTCATTACCACTAGTGGTAAGCGGTAGTCACGTTGCAACTGTCTGCGCAAAACATGGAAGTAGTTGGCAGGTGACGTGATGTTTACCACTTGCATGTTCCAGTTAGCACTTAGTTGTAAGAAACGCTCCAAACGTGCTGATGAATGCTCCGGTCCTTGTCCTTCGTATCCATGTGGCAACATCAAAATCAGGTTGCTGAAAGTTTTCCATTTGGTTTCGGCACTCGCCAGATACTGGTCGATGATGATTTGGGCACCATTGGCAAAATCACCAAACTGTGCTTCCCAAATGGTAAGATCTTGTGGTGAGAACATGCTGTATCCATATTCAAAACCAAGCACTGCATATTCGCTCAACAATGAATTGTAAAACTCAACACGTCCTTTTTTATCTGCTCCTAAACTGTCAAAAATATTGTGTTCTTTTTCGCTGTCTTCTTGTTTGATGATGGCATGACGGTGAGAGAACGTTCCGCGTTCACAATCCTGTCCGCTCATGCGCACATTATGGCCTTCGTTGCTTAAGGTTGCATATGCCATCAGTTCACCCATGGCCCAATCGTAGTTGTCATTTTTGATCATGTTCTTACGATCGTTGAACAACTTCTCAATTTTATTAAAGGCTTTAAATCCTTCGGGAATGCTTGTCAGTTTTTCGGCTAACTGTAAGAACAATTCTTTCTTCACCGAAGTATCGGGTGAAGTTTCAAAGTCTTCACGTTTGCTGGCTCGGAAACCTTCCCATCGTGCGGACAAAAAGTTTTTTCCTTTGGCCGGAGCAGCAGCTTTTGCTTGTTCTAATTTTCCCTGCAACTGTGAGCGGAAGTCTTTGTCCATCTCTTTTGCAAGATCTGCTTCAACGCTTCCGGCAGTGGCTAGTTTCTGGTTGTATATCTCACGTGGATTTTGGTGTGCACCAATGGCTTTGTATAATAAGGGTTGCGTAAAGCGTG
>JAZKGH010000162.1:0-8680 GCA_040386055.1 Bacteroidota bacterium | reverse complement strand
ATCACCTTCGTTGTGTCCGTATTTGCGGTAACCTAACATATCAATAAACACATCGCTGTTGAACTCCTGGCGGTATTCCATAGCCATACGGACAGTAAATATTACGGCTTCCACATCATCTGCGTTTACGTGAAACACAGGACATAAAGTTGTTTTAGCCACATCAGTACAATACGTTGAGGTACGTGCATCAATGTAATTAGTGGTGAAACCGATCTGGTTATTGGCCACGATGTGAATGCATCCACCTACGTTGTAAGCTTTTAATCCTGCCATCTGTAACAACTCATACAGAATTCCCTGGCCCGCCACCGATGCATCACCGTGAATCAAAATGGGTGCTACTTTATCAATATCGCTATTGTGTTTTTTATCGAGCTTGGCGCGTGTCAATCCTTTTACAACAGGATTCACTGTTTCCAAATGCGAAGGGTTAGGTGACAAACTCAGGTGAACCACTTTTCCCGAACGTGTAGTTAAGTCGCTGCTAAATCCTAAATGGTATTTTACATCTCCTTCAAAAATGCCTTCGTCTTCGGCACTCTTACCTTCAAATTCTTTAAAAATATCTTCGTATGATTTTCCTAAAATATTGGCCAGTACATTCAACCGCCCGCGGTGAGCCATACCCAATACATACTCTTCCACGCCCAACTCTGCTCCGTATTGAATTACTTCATCCAAAGCCGGAATCATCGTTTCCAATCCTTCGAGTGAGAAACGTTTTTGACCTACAAATTTAGTATGTATAAAATTTTCAAATACGGTAGCCTGATTCAGTTTTGATAAAATATGGCGTTTGGCATCAATAGAAAGTTTAGGTGTATTGCGCGATGTTTCCATTTTTTCCTGCAACCATTTTAAGGCTTTGGGTTCACGCACATATCTGTATTCGGCACCAATGGAACCGCAATAGGTTTGTTCTAATAACGTAATGATGTCTTTTAGTTTGGCGGGGCCTAAACCTACTTCCACACCGGCATTAAATACGCTGTCCAGATCGGCCGGTGCTAAACCGAAACTTTCTACGGATAATGTTGGCGTATATTGTCTGCGTTCACGCACGGGGTTTGTTTTAGTGAATAAATGTCCGCGGGTACGGTATCCTTCAATGAGGTTCAATACATTTACTTCTTTGATAAAATTTTCGGATACGGCAACGCCTTTGCTGTTACCATTGAATTTTTGCTGACCCATATCAAAGCCTTCAAAGAATTTTTTCCAGCCAAAGTCAACCGAGTCCTGATCTTTTAAGTACTGCTGATACAAATCGTCAATAACGTTTACATCGGCATTAGAAACATATGAGAATTTATCCATGAGAAATAATGTTGCTTATCAAGTAAAACAAATAGCCACCTTGCTTTGCGGGCAAAAATGGAGTGGCAAAGATATTGTTATTATTGATTTTTTAAAGGTGACAAAGGGCATCATTTGAGCCCCTCAATCCAGCGTTGGATATCAGTAACTACAGCCTCATCCATGTTTCCTTGTTGCTGATATTCAGCGGGAACGGAGCGGCCTTCACCACTAATAAACAGGTGATTGAGTTTGGGATAAGAAATAAAGTCGGTACGGGCGGAGCGTTTTTGCGCGGCTTTTTGCCAAAACCGGAAGTCGGTCATGGTAACCTGGTAATCTCGTTCACCTTGCAGCACAAGTGCCGGGACGGGAACCTTTACGAACGTTTTTACCTGATCATATTGGTTCAGGAAGTTCCAATATGTAGCACTTACACTAAAAGGTAAACTATCGGTAGGTGTTTTAGGGTCGAGTTTTTTCCGTTTGGCATATTGTGCCTGATACTGAATCCGTTTTTTCTGGTGGTAACTGTTGGCTTCCATTACCGAACTGTCGGGATACAGATACTCCATTTGTTCTATGAGCATATCCTGTATCGGCCGGGCGTTTGCCGCCAATAAAATCATGCCTTTTAACTTTCCACTCTGTTGTGCAATCATGGGTGTCATCATACCGCCTTGGCTATGCCCCACAATAAAAATACGGTTAGAATCCACGTGGCTGTTGGCGCATAATAACTTGATAGCGGATAATACATCATCCACAACCTCATTTTGTGCCGTATAGGTTTTGCCCTGAAACGATTCCATATACAATTTTGATCCGTGCACATAACTGCGTTTGTCATAACGGAACACGGTAATACCTTTGGAAGCAAGTCCCCAGGAAAGGTCCCGGTATATTTTGGAGTTTCCCACAGTGCCTTCTCTGTCGAGCGGTCCCGATCCATGTACAATAATCACCAACGGATGTTTACCCCCATCACTTGGATAGGCAAGTGTTCCATTCAGTTTCCATCCTTCAGTACCAAACTCCATTTTTGATTCCAGAAAACTCAAACCCTGTGCATAGTTGGGCATTATGTATACACCCGTTTGGGATGTAATGAAGATACCCGAAAGTTGCTGTTGCGGATTGAAAGCAAGTGCAAGCACCATAACATTTTTAGCAAATTTGATAGGCGTGCGTGCCATCCAGTTGGAGCCAATCTGTTCCACAACAGGTATTTTAAATTTTTCTATCTCTCCATACTGAGATTCTATTCCGATGAGTGTTTGCTCGAGTGATTGCGCACTTAATCCTTTACGTAAGGAGCTGTCAAATCTCATTTCCAGACTGTCGAACCGGTGGTGTTGAAATTGCCTGTTAACCGTTTCGGTTAGATGGGTAAACAACTCCTTATCGGCTTGCGCAAAAATAGAACCGGTGAGAGAAAATAGTATGATGAACAGGGAAAGTCTTTTCATAAAGTATGCTGCAAAATAAAGGCGATTCAATTGAATCGCCTCTCTTAATTTTTAGTTAATGTATCATTTGTATTGCATATAGCTTAGAGTTTAAACTCTAAGCTATGTTTAGATATTGACTAATTGCTCAATATTACTTTTTTGACAAGCATTTCGCCATTGGCTCCGGTTAATGAAAGCAAGTAAAATCCTGTTTGGATATCGGATGTATTCAATGTTCCGTTTTCCAAATCGGTAACAGAGAAAACTTTAATTAAACGTCCGTCCATGTTCAACAAACTTGCATGCGTTAATGTAATTTTTTCGGAGGTAAGATGAATAACATTAGTAGCAGGTTGTGGATATATTTTAACTGTATTGGATAAATTTTCGATGGTTTCTGCAACACCCACGGGTGTACCTGTTCTGAAGTTAAGGTTCTGGAAATTTCCGAAATCGGAGCTGAAAGATTTAAGCACGCCCGTAGAACCACCATAGTTTTTAAGTTGTACCGAACCATTGCCTTGTGAGGTAGCAGCCCACCAGCTAAGTCCGTTTCCGCCTTCATCTTTAAAGTTGAAGGTATAACACCCGTATCCCAATGTAATAGTGTCGGTAATGATTGTATTCGCTTTGCTGAATGTTTTGGAATACATTACCACACCCTGTTCGTTTTTGATGGTATATGAATTTTCACTTGGAATGCTATTGGTTTTAGTAACCACTAAAAAGGAAAGGGGCAATACTACAGGAATATCAATATCGCTCGTCATTGTATTGTTCCATGCATTTTCATCGGCAACACCATTGGTGTTTTCAATCCATACCTTAAATGTTTTAATGCTTAAATCACCATTCCACAAGATCCATGGCATGGTTACATCTTGTGATTGGTCGGTACCTAAGTTTCCGGTCCAGTTGTAGGATTGTATACTACCATTGCTCACCTGGTATTTAATCACTGCAGTGGTAAGCGGAGCTCCGCCCTTATTGGTTAATTTAATCACGGCATTGTCGCAAATAGGATTGTAGCGGCTGTGCCAAAAGTTTTTGGTAGGTGCCATGATATCCTCAATAGCAGCATCATTTTGGTAGGTAAATGCTTTGTAGAAGAATACCTGCGTAGCTAAATTGTAGCTGGCACCTCCACTGGCAGTAAAAGCTTCCATATCCATATCCAGACTATACGTATTACCGGCAATCATACCGGCCATTTCATAATCATACGCACGAATCTTTTCACCGGGACACCAGTTGGAGCGGTTGTACACCCATGTGCCGGGTTGCGCTGCGATGGCATTGCTTCCGCAATCATCTTTCCACACCAGTTGTTCGGCAAACGGAGTACCGTTTAGTTTCAGGTAATAATGTTTAGGGCAAAACTCTGCACAGTTCTCACTTGACTCACCTCCGTGACCGGTAATCAATACACGCACTTTCACCGATTTGGCAGATAAATCAACAGCAATTTGTTTGGCCGTTAAGGCTGCTTCTATGGAAGGATTTCCTCCGTAATTAAAACCACCATTGTATACATTCAGTACTTTATAAGCTTCGCGGATTGGAGTTCCTTCGGTAAATAATACATCTACCGTTGCTGTAAACCCATAAGAGTAACCTTGGTATTCAATGCGGAGTTCTGTTGAATCCTTCAGCAGGGATGCATAATCTGTTACATCATACACATACTCGTAAGCAAAATTTTTCGGAAAACTCTTGGCATAAGGCGAAATAAAACGACCGACTTCAAAATTGTTTACCACTTCAAATACGCTATAGTAAGGAGTATAGGTAACATACAATGTTTGCATAGGATCCACCTTAACAGAATCTGTTTTTTTTCCGGTAGAGTCAAATGCATATCTGTAAAAATCAACGGGCCACACTTTCAACGTATCAACAACGGTGGTTGGATGGCTGATATCTGAATACCTGATAATATTAATTTTGGTTGTTTCTACCGAATCGGTTTGTTTGGTAGTGCCGTTAAATACGTTGGTATATGTTGGCACAGTTGAAAAGCGTATAGAGTCTTTGGTGGTTCCATTTACAGTAAATGAAGGTGCTTGTTTAAGAGTTGAATCGTTAATGCCTGTATGTTGGCGTGCAAAAATTTTAACAGTATAATCCCATTCACACTGGCCATTGGCGGTGCACCCTATGGTGAATTTAAGTTTAATATTTTGTTTCGAAACAGTAGCACTTGGAAATAAAGCCCAACGGTCAAAATTTCCATAGTGGTTCATTTCCATCTTATCCCAAACACGTACGGAAGACGTATCACCATTTGCGGCCATTCCCGATAGGTTCAATATAAGAAAAATGAAAACGAATACACTTGTATAAATGGGCTTCATAATTGGATATTTAAAAGGAGGCAAGGTAGCCAAAAATCAAAACCTGAATGTCATATTTTTCCTACATGAGCATGTAGCTTCTAGTTAAATCAACATGTGTAAGAATGGATGATTTGTGCCTAAATTCCTCAACAATAAAGCCTTTTCGCTAGTCTATTATGATTGCGTAAAAGGCTTTATTGTTGAGGAAGAACTCAGTTTGTGTTCAGATGGCTTAGTTGCTTTCTATTTTGTGGCTGATCTTCGGAACTGTTTTCAGGTATGCATAAATGGCGATGGCTTCTTTATCAGTTAACTGATTATGCGGAAACATTGGATAACGTAATAGGGTTCCGTCTCTTTTCTTATTATACTTTACAGCCTGTGTAAACTCCTCTGCAGTATATTGTGCTATACCGGTTTCATCAAATGTAAGATTGGCTGTAGTTATAATTTCACCTTTCAACCCTGGCATTTTATTTCCGCCACCATAAAAACCACCTGTTTTTTCAGGCTCGAGATCGTTCATGGTTTTAAAGTCGGCAGAGTGACACGGATAACAGTTATAGATGGCATTTGCCAGATATTTTCCATGCTCTACTGCATTGTTGGTGTCGGGTTGTGGAATAGCTGCCTCAGGATATGGCAACGGTTTAAAAGCAACATGAGAAAGGAATTTGGCCAAAAATGAAGGTTCAGATTCAGGCAGCTCTGTGGATGAAGGTACAATTTTATCGGAGCGCAGCCAAGCTATCACACTGTACATGTCTTCATCTGAAGCAAGGTGGAATTTGGACATATAAGGAGGAATATATTGTCCATCACGTTTAATGCCGGTGCGCAATAAGTATAAAATTTCACCATCGGTCCAGGTACCAATTCCTTTTTCCATATCACCTGTGATATTACGGGAATACACAGTTCCGAATTCGGCCGGGAGTTCTGTTAATTGACGTCCCGTCAATTTACCGTCTTCCGCAGCATGGCAGGCGATACATTCCATTGAGGCAATTTTTTGTCCCTGAGCCACACGCTCGGGTGTAATTTCTACATTAAGGTCAATTGTTTTTACTTCATACTTAGGTATGCCGTCAATCTGGACATAAGCAGCAAATACAAGCGCAAGCGCAATGATCACTCCCAGAGTGATACCAATAATTTTGAATAGTTTTTTCATGAGTAGTAGTTTGTGGTTTCAAGTATCTAAATAAATATACTATTTGGTTAAAAGCAAGTATGTTAATGCTAACCGATGTATATAAGTAGACAGTTGAACACCGAAACACCACTACTGATGTACAATTATTGATGTACAATATTTTTTGCAGCAGGTTTTGGGTTAACAGTTACATTAACCAGTTTTGAGTTAGTGGTGCATCCCCCATATGTAAGGTAAACACTATACGCTCCGGCATTGGCTAATGCAATGTTGGGAATAGTGGGAGACTGTAAGATGGATGAAAAGTCGGAAGGTCCGCTCCAATAATAGGTGCCACCCGAGGTGCCGCTTGCATTCAATGTTAATGTTTTGCCTACGCATAAAGCAGATGGAGAAGATGTTGAAACACTACAACAGGTAGGAGCAACTATACTTACTGAACGGCTGCAAGTATTCACTTTTGAGAAGGTTGCTGTGATAATGCAAGTATCTCCCACACCTCCGGCATTGGGTAATGTATAGCTTAAAGAAGTGTTAAAGGGTGCGTTATATGTTACACTTGCTCCACTACTGGAACTTATGGTTAGTGTACCTGATATTGGAGGGGTAAATGTAGTTACGGTACCGGTTACCGAATATGTACCCAAGGTGGCTCCACTGCCACAGGCACTTGGAGTAGCAGTAAGACCTGTTACATTACACAAAATATCGCAGTTACTGCTTCCCGAGCCACTGGTTTGTGTAAATGAAATATTGGTGCTCCTGTTTGAAAAGTTGGTGATAAGCAGAATATAATATTCTCCGGTTACGCCATTTGGAATGGTTCCTATTTCAGTGCTGGCTGTTGAATAACTGCAGCTCACAATTTTGGTTGTGTCTAAACCCGAAGAGCAGGGTGTAAACGGGTTGGTAAAGGGGCCCCAGATCACATAATCAATATCCCTGGAAGGACTACTGTTCATAGTAAAGGTCATGCTTCCATTATTTTCCATTTGTAAAAAGAACCAGGCAGGATTGGGCTGAGTTGTTAAACAGCCATAATTAGGACCGCTAGGGGCACTTCCCGCGTTAACTCCCGCAGGAAATGAATAGCTGGAACTTGAGCATACTCCCACAGCGGTTGAGCACACTGCTGAGGAGCTGGATTGTGCTATGACAGGCAAGATGCCAATTATCCATAAAATAATTACGATATAGATCTTTTTTTGCATTACGAAATAGTTTTTACTTGAACTGAATATCCAAAAAATTTCCCCGAGGTTCCCACCATATCAAATTGGTATGGATTCATCGGTTTTGAGGGGCTGATACATTTATTGTACCATCCCATCTCAGGTTTGCATCTTTTGAACTAAAAGAGCTTGACCCCAACGGTTATAATTGTCAGTAAATACTCTTTTACTGAACTGTTCACACCATTGTTAGTTAAGACGTTTAGCCCTCATGAATTCCCTATCTGTGAGAAATACTTTTCGCAATCGGTTTGGCTTTCACCGTTACAGTAACTGATTTTGACGGAGTGGTACAACCGTCTAATGTCAAATAAACATTGTAGATACCTGCATTCGCGTTGGTTGTTTCCGATAGGGTAGGATTTTGTTGAGTAGAAGTAAAACTGTTAGGCCCGCTCCATTGATAGCTTGCGGCTGAAGTGCCGGTTGCTGTAAGCGATAATGTTTGTCCTGCGCAAACTGTGGCAGTTGAAGGTGTACTAATGGAACAACAGGAGGGAGCAATTACTGTTGTGCTTTTGTTACAATAAACATTGTTTGAGTACACCGCTGTAATGGTACAGGTATCTCCCATCCCTCCGATAGCAGGTAATGCATAACTTTTAGAAGTGCTGAAAGGAGCGGTGTATACCACGCTGTTTCCGCAACTTGAAGATACCGTAAGTGTTCCCCCACCGGGTGGCAGGAATGTTGTAAGAGTGCCGGTAACAATATAGTCTCCACCGGAACAACTGCCTGCAGTCGCTGTGATACCTGTCATACTGCATAAAATATCGCAATTAGTACTTCCGGATGGGCTGTTTTGTGTAAATGATAAATCCGAACTATTTCCGGATGGGTTCAAAATAACAAACACATAATATTCGCCTGTTTTGGCGTTGTTAATAGTCACGCTTTTGCCTGAGCCGGGATTATTGGCACAATCAATTATTTTGGCAGCACTCAAACTGGCTCCACAATTAGAAGGAGTTGTAAAGGGACCCCATAAAACGAAACGAATAGACTTGGAAGGAGAGGTGCTGATTGTGTATGTGATTGTTCCGCTATCTTGTATCTGGATATAAAACCATGCAGGATTATTGGAAGAGTTTACACATCCGTAGTCAGGTCCGGTTTCTGCACTTCCCGATGTGGCAACAGGATAAGTATAACCTGTAGCAAAGCAAACCGGTGAAGCCTGACTGCAGGTTCCTCCAACACTTACCT
>JAZKGH010000161.1:0-1932 GCA_040386055.1 Bacteroidota bacterium | reverse complement strand
CTTCCAGCACAACACCTCTGTCAAGTGTCAATACATTACCCGAAAGCATATGCTGGTAGTTAATATGCTGTGCATTTTCAAGAGCTTGTCCTTCCGACTCTCCTCTTGCCGATTTTACAACCAATAATTGCAGGCTATCACCTTTACTGGCTTTTATGGATAAGTGCGTATTGTAAAATACTTTAATCAAGTCTTTAGTGTAGGCCATTTTAAAAGTATTTCGACCACCATTGGTATTGATTTGCACTTCTTCGGCATCCTCTTCATCAATTTGTTCAGTTGCTTTTATATACAAGGTGTCCGGACAAATAGCTGTTACTGCAGACATCTTTACTACTTCTTTATGCGACACCCCTTCTTTGTATAACAAACCGAAGTTTATGAGAAGTCCCAACCCGATAACCATACAAGTGATAAGCAACAATGCAATCAGTTTAACTTTGATGCGGGCATGAAACATCATTTTTATACCCAGCAACATAATAAGTGCAGCTATTGAAAAGGCAAATAGTCCGAATCCCCATTGAAAATAACCGTAGTATGATGTTACATCAAGTTTGGCAAGAATATCAGAGAAGGAATAGTTCCATAAAAAAACAATGGTTCCAATCACAAAAACAGAGATCAACAAGAAGGCAGCTCCTAATAATTTACCTACTACATTCAGCAACGTTCTTACCATCTCGGTAAGTGCACCACCGGCCTGACTGATATTTTGTGAAGCCGCAACGGCACCTTTTTTGAATTGTTCACCGGATTTTCCCAAGGTATTTCTAACCACTTTTTCGATGTTGTTTACATCAATCGTTTCACCCTTCATCTGTAATTTATCGGCAGAAGTTTTGGCTTCAGGAATAGCTATCCATAAGATAATATAAGCCAGAAAACCGGTTCCGAAAACAAAGAAAGCAATCAAGAAGGCTAAACGAATCCAAACTGTGTCAACACCAAAGTATTGAGCAGCTCCCGAGCATACACCTCCTACTTTTTTATCATCAGGATTGCGAAACAGTCTCTTCACATTAGGTTGCTGATCATTTGCATCTAAAGGTGATGCTTCAGGTATTACGATCCACATAATGAAATAGGCAAGCAACCCTGTTCCGAAAGCAAAAAATGCTATCAAAAATAAAATGCGCGGAATCATTGTGTCAATTCCAAAATAATTAGCCAATCCAGCACATACACCTCCTAAGGTCTTATGGTTTGGATCTCTTCTGAGTTGTTTCACTCCACTTCTGTTGAAGGATTGTTTACGCTCTGAAGAAGACGGTTGAGCCTCGTCTTCACCACCAATTTCACGCGGATCGCCCATCAATTCAATAATTTCGGTTACATCCGAAAGTTGAATCACCATGTATTTATCCGAGATTTTAGCCAGCAATAATTCTGCTATGCGTGCTTCAATGTCGGCAATGATTTCACTTGCTCCTTCGGTTCCGTTAAAGTGTTTTTTGAGTCCTTCAAGATACGACTTGAGTTGCTCATAAGCGGTTTCATCAATGCTAAAAACCAGCCCGTTTAAGTTAATATTCACTACTTTGTTCATAGTTGTGGTGTATTAGTTTTGTTGTGTTACTGTTGAAACGGCTGATACCAGCTCATCCCATGTTTCTTTTAATCCTTCTAAAAATTGTTTACCCTCTTCCGTGAGTTGAAAATATTTTCGGGGTGGTCCCGACTTGGATTCAATCCACTGGTAACTTAGCAGCCCTTCATTTTTTAACCGTGTGAGCAAAGGATACAACGTTCCTTCTACTACAATCATTTTTGAAGACTTGAGTTCTTCAATAATATCAGACGCGTAAACCTCTCCCCGGGAGATAATACTCAGAATACACAACTCGAGTATTCCTTTCTTCATTTGCGCTTTTGAGTTTTCTACATTCATAATCTATTGATAGTGTTTGGTAACATTCACGACACAAATCT
>JAZKGH010000160.1:0-5069 GCA_040386055.1 Bacteroidota bacterium | reverse complement strand
ATCTGATCGGCTACTTTGTCTGGGTGTCCTTCACTTACGGACTCTGATGTGAACAAATACGACATGTCGTGTTATAATTATTAAATTGTTAGTCAATCGTTAAAAAGCAGGGCAAAAATACACTTTTACAGCAAGTTGCAAAGCTTCAAAAAAATAATATGAAATCGTATGGGAATGCCTGTAAATCCTCATAATTTTGAATCGAATGCAAGATTTAGAGCCACATTTCAGATGGAGGGACCTTTACCGTTCAGAGGATGATGACCTGTCACCCTTCTTTGAACGGGAGTATAGCGAGTTTGAATATACCAATCAGGTATACAACTATCTGCTGCATCCGCAATGGGATGAATTTGGGTCATCTACGCTGTACATCAAAATCCTGTTTGCTGATTATGTTGACGGCTATGCCATAATTGAAATGATTGGGGAATGGAACGATGCCGTAACCAATGATATTATGTTCCTCAAGCGTGATGTGTTAGAAGTGTTGGAAGAAAATGGAATCAATAAATTTATCCTTATTGGCGAAAACGTATTAAACTTCCATACAAGTGATGACAGTTATTACGAAGAGTGGTTTCAGGATGTAGAAGATGGATGGATAGCAGCCATAAATTTTCAGGAACATGTATTGCAGGAATTCAGAGATGGGAATCTTGATTATTATATAAATTTTGGCGGTGAGCTGGATAATATGATTTGGCGTAAGCTGAGCCCGATGCAAGTATTTAATCAGGTACAGCAGATATTGCAACGCAGATTGGGGTAAACTACATTAAGCAAAACAATATGCCTATCTTCACAGTTTGTAAGTAAGTACTGCAACAAAAATGAGAACAGAGATTAACATCTTTGTGCAATGTTAAAAAATGGCTAAAACAGAAGTAAAGAAGAAAGTTGAATCTTCCAATGAGGAAGAGTATATAGAGATTTTAGGTGCACGTGAGCACAACCTCAAAAATATTGATGTTCGCATTCCGCGAAATAAACTTGTAACCATTACAGGATTAAGTGGCAGTGGTAAATCCTCGCTAGCGTTTGATACCATATTTGCCGAAGGACAGCGCAGGTATATGGAGAGTTTCTCTGCCTATGCGCGTCAGTTCATTGGTAATATGGAACGCCCGGATGTCGATAAGATTAATGGACTGTCACCGGTAATTTCCATCGAACAAAAAACGGTGAACAAAAATCCGCGTTCAACTGTGGGTACCATTACTGAGATTTATGACTTCATGCGTTTGTTGTTTGCCCGTGCGGCAGATGCATACAGTTATGTAAGTGGTGAAAAAATGGTGAAGATGACAGAGGAGCAAATTGTGGGCACCATTATTCAGCAATTTGAAAATAAGAAAATTTCCATTTTAGCCCCATTGGTAAAAGGCCGCAAAGGACATTACCGTGAACTGTTTGAGCAGATTCGCAAACAAGGTTATACGAAAGTACGATTGGATGGTGAGATCAAAGATATTGCCCCTAAAATGCAGGCGGATCGATACAAGGTGCATGACATCGAAGTGCTGATTGACCGCATTGAGCCTAAGAAGGATGCCCGTTTCAGAATTGGTGAAAGTGTAAGAAGTGCTTTGAAAATGGGTAAAGGAACGCTTGTGTTGATTGAAGGAGAAAGTAAAAGTGAAAAAGCATTTCACTTTAGTAAATTTTTGATGGACCCTAAAAGCGGCATCAGTTATGATGAGCCACAACCCAATACTTTTTCATTCAATTCTCCTTACGGTGCATGTCCCAAATGTGATGGTTTAGGGGTGGTGAGCATGTTGGATGAAAACAACATTATTCCCGATAAAAAATTAAGCATCAACAAAGGCGCCATTACCCCACTGGGTGAACCTCGTGACAACTGGACGTTTCTTCAACTGCGGGAAATAGCTAAACGGCATAAATTCAGCTTTGCGGATCCGGTGGAAAAAATTAGTCGGGAAGCTTTGGATGTGATCTTACATGGAAGTGATGAACCGTTGGTTATTCCTTATCAATACAACAGTGGCTATACCCAAAATTTCAACTCAACCTGGGAAGGATTGATTCCATTCATCACTCGGCATTATCATGAAAAAAGTTCAGACTCTGTTGTGCGTTGGGCAGAAGAGTTTATGACCATTGACGCTTGTCCGGAATGTGGTGGAGCACGATTGAAAAAAGAATCGTTGCATTATAAAATCGGAGATAAAAATATTGCAGATTTAGCCGCATTGGAAATTACGGCATTGGGCAATTGGTTTGGGAAAGAAATTGATAAACACCTCGATCCGAAACAAACGATTATAGCAACAGAGATACTTAAGGAAATCAGAAGCAGAATTAGGTTCTTGATTGGGGTTGGAATTGATTACCTCACATTGAACTCTCCTGCTCGTACACTCAGTGGTGGTGAGGCACAGAGGATTCGTTTGGCTACCCAAATTGGTTCGCAACTGGTGGGGGTATTGTATATTTTGGATGAACCCAGCATTGGTTTACATCAGCGGGATAATAATCGTTTGATTGATTCACTCAAAGAATTACGTAACGCAGGAAATAGTGTTATTGTAGTTGAGCATGACAAGGACATGATGGCAGAAAGCGATTTTATTTTAGATATAGGTTACGGTGCAGGTGTGCATGGTGGACATATTGCTGCGCAAGGCACGCTGGCTGATATAATGAAATCAAACTCTACCACGGCACAATACTTAAACGGAACCAAAGAAATTGCTGTTCCGAAGAAACGTAGAAAAGGAAACGGCAAAAAGTTGGTATTGAAAGGTGCGACCGGAAACAATTTAAAAAACCTTACGGTTGAATTTCCGTTGGGAAAATTAATTGCAGTTACCGGAGTGAGTGGTAGTGGAAAATCATCACTCATCAACGAAACATTGTATCCTATTTTACGGCAACATTTTTATGGCTCTCACCAAAAACCACTCACCTATAAAAAGGTAGAAGGTTTGGAGCACGTTGATAAAGTAATTGATATTGATCAGAGTCCTATAGGCCGCACCCCGCGAAGCAACCCGGCTACATACGTGGAGGTGTTTGCGAACATCCGTGACTTATATGCTAATTTACCGGAAGCTAAAATTCGCGGGTACAAACCGGGACGTTTCTCCTTCAATGTAAAAGGTGGTCGTTGTGAAACTTGCCAGGGAGCGGGGATGCGTACAATTGAAATGAATTTCCTGCCGGATGTATATGTGAAGTGTGAAACCTGCAATGGCAAACGTTACAACCGGGAAACGTTGGAAGTGCGTTTCAAAGGGAAATCCATCAATGATGTATTGGATATGAGTATTGAAGAAGCCGTGAAGTTCTTTGAAAATACTCCGCAGATTCTGCGTAAAATTGAAGCATTGAATGATGTGGGTCTTGGATATATAACGCTCGGCCAGCAAAGTACAACCCTCAGCGGAGGAGAAGCCCAACGGGTGAAGCTTGCCACCGAATTAAGCAAACGCGATACCGGAAATACATTTTATATTTTGGATGAACCTACAACGGGATTGCATTTTGAGGATGTAAGAGTATTGCTGGATGTATTGCAAAAACTGGTAGATAAAGGGAATACGGTATTAGTTATCGAACACAATTTAGATATGGTGAAGGTTGCCGATTATGTTATAGATATTGGTCCCGAAGGAGGTAAATATGGAGGAGAAGTATTATGCGAAGGAACTCCGGAGGAAATTTGCAAGGAGAAGAAAAGTCATACGGGCAGGTTTCTCAAAAAGGAATTGGGAATAGTATAATGTTGACCGGAATAAGGGAAACTATAAATGCTCGAGGTATTCTTTTAAAATGATTTGGAACCATGAAGTGAAATGCTCAGGATGTTCGTGTACCTCTTTGATGAGATTGTCAAGAGTAATCCATCGATATGCTGCTACTTCTGACGGATGGATATGAGGTAAATCATCAAATATTCCGGTATATACAAAATCAAGTTCATGCTCGCTTAGCCCATTGTCGAAAGGGGTTTGGTAGATGAAACTAAACCGTTCGGTGAGTTCACAATCAAATCCCATTTCCTCCGATAATCTTCTGTGAGCTGCGGAAACGGTAGTTTCTCCGGCCCGCGGATGACTACAACAAGTGTTGGTCCAAAGGCCTCCACTATGGTATTTAGTGAGTGCTCTTTGTTGAAGCATCAATTCTCCTTCACTGTTAAATATGAAAATAGAAAAGGCTCTGTGCAATAATGCTTTTTGATGCGCTTCCTGTTTTTCCATGATGCCAATCTCATTGTTGTTTTCATCAACCAACACTACATATTCTTCATTCATCATGAGTGCAGGGAATTATGTTCCGGGTTGGGAAGATGGAAGGGAAACATAAAAGAGCATAAGGGGATTGCAGTTTTCATTCCAACAAAGTAATGTTATATAGTTGGTAGTTCATAGTTCTCTGTTAATAGAGTTGATTGGAGTACTGTCATGCTGAGTTCATCGAAGCAGACCTCCGGGGATTGTTCACATTTAACTCACAACTCACAATAAATAACCTGCAACTTCTTCCCCACATCTCAAATCGTAATTCCTCCCGATACGGGACTCAAATCTCTTCCTAATAAACCATCTTCACATGTTCAATATCTGCTTCCCAAAAATGTTCGCCTTCGGGTTTAAATCCATGGCGGACGTAAAAGTTTTTAGCAGTTAATTGCGCATGCAGGTATCTTTTTTGCCCGAAATCATTTGTATCGGCCACCAATCTTAACAATAATGCTTTGCCAACTTCTTTGTTCCGGTGTTCTTTTAGTACTGCAAACCGTTCGAATTTGATTCCATTTTCGGTTTTGCGCCAGCGTGCCGTACCCACAGCCTCTCCATTTTCAAGGGCAATATAATGGGTTGATTCGTCTTCGAATTCCCATTCAATATCCTCAGGACAACCCTGTTCTTCCACAAAAACAATTTTTCTGATGGAATGGGCTTTTGCGAGCAAATCGTCTGATTGTATGTGTTCTACGGTTATCATCTTATGGTTAATCTATTGGTTTTCAGGTTTAAAATGGACGTTTCAACTTTCAAAAAAATGGTTAAGTTTGCAGTCTTTAAATACTCAATCTA
>JAZKGH010000159.1:4280-5819 GCA_040386055.1 Bacteroidota bacterium | reverse complement strand
GATCGTGTTTGCATTTACATGGGCATGGTTCCTGAGTTGGCCTATGCTGTGTTGGGATGTGCCCGCATTGGTGCTATTCACAGTGTTATTTTCGGAGGTTTTTCGGCCCAAAGTATTGCTGATAGATTGGATGATGCGCAAGCTGAATACATCATTACGTGTGACGGTGCATACCGTGGAAACAAAGATATTCCATTGAAAAGTGTGATTGATGATGCGCTTATTGGAAACAAAACAGTGAAGAAAGTAATTGTATATACGCGCACCCGTACACCTGTTTCGATGATAAAAGGCCGTGATATTTGGTGGGAAGATGAGATGGAATTTGCAGAGACACAAGTTGAGAAAGATGGAGTGGTACATTTTCCTGCTGAACCCATGGATGCCGAAGATCCGCTATTTATACTATATACATCGGGTTCTACCGGTAAGCCTAAAGGCGTGGTGCATACACAAGCCGGTTATATGGTGTGGGCCAATTATACGTTTGTGAATGTGTTTCAATACCAACAGGGACAAGTACATTTTTGCACGGCTGATATTGGCTGGATAACAGGACACAGTTATATTGTGTATGGTCCGTTGAGTGCCGGAGGAACATCACTACTATTTGAAGGCATTCCTACCTGGCCGGATGCAGGAAGATTTTGGGATATTATAGCCAAACATAAAGTTGATATTTTATATACTGCACCAACTGCCATTCGAAGTTTAATGGGTTTTGGATTAGACTATCTTAAAGATAAAGATTTGAGCTCACTGAAAGTATTGGGTTCAGTTGGAGAGCCTATTAATGAAGAAGCCTGGCAGTGGTATCATAAGAATATAGGTAAAGAAAAATGTCCGATTGTGGATACATGGTGGCAAACAGAAACCGGAGGCATAATGATCTCGGGCCTTGCCGGTGTTACACCTCAAAAGCCAACATTTGCTACGTTGCCTATGCCGGGTATACAACCTGTTTTGGTGGATGAAAATGGAAACATCATCGAAGGAAATTCGGTGAGTGGAAATTTATGTATCACGCACCCGTGGCCGGGTATGATTCGCACAACCTATGGTAATCATGAACGTTGCCGTACCAGTTATTTTGCAACCTATGAAAATATGTATTTTACAGGTGATGGTTGCTTGCGTGATGATGAAGGACATTACAGAATAACAGGCCGTGTGGATGATGTGTTAAATGTAAGCGGACACCGAATCGGAACGGCAGAAGTAGAGAACACACTCAATATGCATAGCGGAGTGGTAGAAAGTGCGGTGGTAGGTTATCCGCACGATATCAAAGGGCAGGGGATTTATGCCTACATTATTTTGGAACATATACACGGTGATGCTGAGCAAATGCGTAAAGATATTGCACAAACAGTTTCAAGAGTTATTGGTGCAATTGCCAAACCCGATAAAATTCAATTTGTAACAGGGTTGCCCAAAACGCGCAGCGGAAAAATTATGCGCAGAATTTTACGCAAAATAGCTGAAGGAGAAACTTCAAACCTTGGAGACACTTCTACATTGCTGGATCCGGATGTGGTG
>JAZKGH010000159.1:0-4270 GCA_040386055.1 Bacteroidota bacterium | reverse complement strand
AATGGAGCACTTGTATAGCAACAGTATTAGCAATTGATATCATATAAAAAAGGTGGGTCCTCAACAGAGAGACTCACCTTTTTTGTAAACACATTAATAGTTTTTACGAATGTTTAATCATTATTTTTTTCACTATGGTTTGCGAACCGTTAATGAAATGCAGGAAATAGACTCCATTGGGTTGCAACGACAAATCAATAGACGAAGGAAATCCTTCACTATGGTATACTTGAGAACCGAGTACATTATAAACGGATACTGAACCCGACTGATCTTGACGGGACGAGAGGTTAATCAAACCGGTTGCCGGATTAGGGTACAATTCAATGGTCATTGCTTCCTCATCACATTGATTAATAGCAACAACATTTGAATAAGTATAATGTCCATCATTATCCGTTTGTTTCAGGCGGTAGTATTTGTTTGTTGATGATCCATCTAAAAATAGATAAGAATATGTATTTACGGAATTGGAAGTTCCTGCACCATTGACTTTAGATATACTAGTCCAGTTACGTTGGTCATCACTCGACTCAATAGTAAAGTAGCGGTTGTTTGTTTCTGATGCCGTTGCCCATTTGAATGCAATATTTTTTCCGTTGCAATCAGCCGTAAACGAAATCAGTTTTACCGGTAGTACATTGTTGGTATTTTGGATGGTAACAGATCCGGCTGTAGTCAACCCCCTGCCTAAAATAGAGGATTTGGGTAATAAACTGATGGCACCACTTGCAATAAGCGTTCCTCTGAAAATGGAGCTGTCACCTAATGTAAAGGCCCCATTTACGTGCCAGTAAACATTATTCAGATTTGCCGAATTGATAAGCAAAATTTTGGTTGAAGTTCCGGTTGATAATGCACCGTTTACTTTAATTACAAATATTGCATTAGGATTACCCAAAGCATTAAGTGTAAGGTTTCCATTAATAGTGGCAAGGGTTGTAATGCAATATACTTTAGGAGTAAGAATTTGACCATTACCCATTGTTGCACCAATTGTGCTATCGCATGTTAAAGTGTTTAAACTGGTATAAGCAGTGCCCAAATTGGTTGCGGCCAAGGCAGTAACAGAGTCTGCTACATGAATAGTACCCGTAACGCTTCCCGGAGGAAATCCTGTAAGTGCGCCAACGTTGGTTCCAATATCGCCCGTAATAACGGATGGTCCTGTATTGGTAAATGCTCCACCACTTGTAAATAACGCAAACGTAGCCACTCTTCCCAAAGCGGGAGCCTGCCCAAAGTGAATCTTTGGAAGTGTTATCATCAGTAATAGAATTGTAAAGCTTAGTAATGTATTTTTCATAATGAAAGGATTAATTGTGTGTGAATAATTTCACCGACAAAGGTTCATCCTTTCGCTTTAGCAAGTATTACAAAATATAAGTGGGGAGTTGCATAATTAACAGGTTTATCAACCCACATTTGCTTACAATAGAGACAATTGTTGTCCCGCTTTCACCGGCCTTTCAAACGCTGTTGTGTTAAATTCATAAGCAGGATTCAAACTCATGTGTTTTTTGCGCGAAGCAACAAACAGGTTGCGAATACTCTCTGCAATTTTTCCCTCACCTTTCATGCGTTTGCCAAAACGTGAATCGTTAAGGTTTCCTCCATGACATTCGGCTACTTGTTTTAAGATCTTATCAGCAGCATCAGGGAAAGCTTTGTGTACCCAATCAGTGAATATATGTTCCACTTGCCCGTTGAGGCGAAGGATGGTATAGCCTGCTGTGTAAGCGCCAGCATTGCCTGCCGCCTCAATCACTTCGGCAATACCATAATTAGTTAATCCGGGAATGATGGGTGCCACCATCACACCACATGGGATACCTGCCGCTGTCAGTTCTTTGATGATTTTCAACCGGTTTTGATAGGTAGTGGTGCGAGGTTCCAGTTTTTGCCGTATCGTTTCATCAAGTGATGTGATGGTTACATATACCTGCACCAATTGATGTTCGGCTAACTGTTTCAGCAAATCAATATCGCGTAACACCAATTGGTTTTTGGTGATGATGCCCACAGGGTTTTTATATTTCAAACATACCTCTAGCAATTTTCGGGTGAGCTGGTATTTACGTTCAATGGGCTGATAGCAATCCGTATTTCCCGATAAGGAAATAACAGAGGATTTCCATTTTTTATGTTCGAATGCCTGAATCAGTAGTTGGGGTGCATTGGGTTTAGCAATCAACTTCGATTCAAAATCAAGGCCCGCGCTAAATCCCCAGTATTCATGAGTATTTCGGGCATAACAATAAATGCAGCCATGTTCGCAACCCTGATAGGGGTTTACTGAAAACTCCATACCTACATCCGGACTTTCAATTTTATTGACAATCTTTTTTGGGTAATCCAGAAATACCTGTGTACGTACTTCCTGAATGAGTGGTTCATCCAATCCTTCGATGAATTCGGTGACAGTTTCATATTTGCTGAAACGGTTGGGTGTATTGAGTTGCGAGTCCCTGCCTTTGATAAGTTCGATTTGCATAATTTGAATTGCTGGATAATGGGGCTTGATGAAAAGGGTTATGTCTTAATGTAGATCAATCGCTTTTGAATCCGATGCGTTTGCGGGGTGCTTGTTGTTTCAGAGGCTGTAACAACTCTTTCAGCACTTTGAAAATAGAATCAATGTCTTCATCATGCTTATTGATTCGGGAATGTTGACCAAGTAATGCTTTTTCAATTCTTTCCAGTTTCAGCAAGGTTTCTTTGTGTGTAGATAACAACTCCCGCATGCGTGTAAATACCCTGATGATTTGAATGTTTACCAATATGGCTGTTTCACTATTTAAGATACTTGATAACATAGCGATGCCTTGTTCGGTAAAAGCAAAGGGTAATGTTCTTCGTCCACCTCTCATATTAGGTTGATCGGAAGAGTTTGAGGTCACAATTTGTGACCTCAAACTTTCCCATTCTATTTGTGTAACGGTAAACATAAAATCTTCCGGGAATCGTAACATATTGCGTTTAACTGCCTGATTTAAAACTTTGGTCTCAACATTATACAGCTGCGCTAAATCACTGTCAAGCCTAATTCGTTTACCACGGATATGATAAATTTTACGGATTACTTTTTCATCAGTAATGGCCAAATGGGTTAAGGTTTTAGCTTTCATAAGGGTATGATTAATTCTTTTTCAACTGCTCAATCTCCACCCGCATGCTGCGCAGCATGTCCATGATGCTTTCAAGGTTGAGCTCTTCTTCTTTTTTATCCGATACGTTGAGCGTGCACACAAACTCCCAGATTTCCAATACATCTTTGGCATGAACCGTATAAGGAGAATACACCTTATTATCGGAAACCAATTCCAGTACATTGGCTTTTGCAAATACACGTTTGTATACAATGCCTTCGTCTTTAGTAATGAGAATATAGGTGGAACCTGCATGAATATCTTTAATGGACTCTACAAACTTCCCCACCACAAAACTGCCGTCTTTGAGCGGAGGCATAGAATCGCCCTTAATGGGAAATGCACGGTGTTTTCCCGTAATCTTAAACGGTAAATTCATGTTGGGTAGCTTTTCAAAGTAATCGGGGTCACTGTACCCGTTTAAATACCCTGCCGATGCTTTGGCGGTTACTACTTCCACCAAATCGTTGTTGTTCATGTCTACCATAATGGGAAACAACAAACGGTTTTCGGCAACCTTCATGAGCTGTGTGTCTTTTAATCCACTCAGGTTGGATTTGACCAAAGCATCAATGCTCACATGGAAAATATGCGACAATCGTACCATTACTTCAATGGAAGGTTCGGCCCGACCTTCTTCATACGAACCAATGCGTGCGCGACTCAATTCCACCTCATCGGCCAATTGGCCCTGACTCCAGTTTTTTAATAAACGTAAGTGCTTGATATTTCGTGATATTTTTGACATGCTAAAAAATTTAGTACAACAATACTAAAAAATGTAGTAATCTTGCAAGTGAAATTTTTGATTGATTACACGGGTGGGATAAAGTTGATAAAGTGATGGGTTGATAGAGTTGATAAAACGCTACAATTTAAGTGCTTCATTACTGCTCATCTGCTTTCTGAAATGGACAATGTTTTTTGCCGCGGGGGAGCGCAGAGAAGATTTATGCAGAGTCATTATTCTTTTCGCTTTCTGCAATTCTTTCTGCGCTTCTCAGCGGTGAATAACAGATAATCATTTTTACAAAAATCAATTCCGATAGCTATCGGGACCATCGATGAACCACAGTATCGTACATATTGATCTCGACTCGTTTTTTGTTTCGGTGGAACGA
>JAZKGH010000158.1:0-5944 GCA_040386055.1 Bacteroidota bacterium | reverse complement strand
CTACATTTGCCGCTCAATTTTTATTGCTAATGATCTCAGTAGGAAATCTTTCGTTGCGCTACGGCAAGCGTGTATTGTTTGAGGATGTGAATGTAAAATTCTCTCCGGGCAATTGTTATGGTGTGATTGGTGCCAATGGTGCAGGGAAATCAACTTTTTTAAAAATCCTTTCGGGAGAAATTGACCCGAGCACGGGAAGTGTATCTATTACTCCCGGTGAACGGATGAGTGTGTTAAAACAAAACCACTTTGAGTTTGACCAATACCCTGTGTTGCAAACCGTAATCATGGGTAACAAAAAACTGTGGAAGATTATGGAGGAGAAAGATGCCATCTACGCCAAACCTGATTTTAATGATGCAGACGGAGAACGTGTGGGTGAGCTGGAAGGATTGTTTGCTGAAATGGAAGGTTGGAATGCGGAGAGTGATGCAGCAGGATTGCTGAGCGATTTGGGTGTGAAAGAAGAATTCCACACCAAACTGATGAGTGAGCTGAGTGGTAAAGAAAAAGTACGTGTATTGTTAGCACAGGCGTTATTCGGTAACCCTGATATTTTGTTATTGGATGAGCCTACGAATGATTTGGACGTTGAAACTATTACCTGGTTGGAGAACTTCCTTGCCGATTTCCAAAACACGGTGATTGTGGTAAGTCACGATCGTCACTTTTTGGATGCGGTATGTACACATGTGGCGGATATTGATTTTGGAAAAATTACGTTGTATACGGGTAACTATTCTTTCTGGTATGAGTCGAGCCAATTGGCCTTGCGCCAGCGTGGTGACCAAAACAAAAAAGTGGAAGATAAACGTAAGGAGTTGCAGGACTTTATTGAACGATTTAGTGCCAATGCATCGAAATCACGCCAAGCCACCAGCCGTAAAAAGTTATTGGAAAAATTGGTTGTAGATGAAATCAAACCATCAACCCGTAAATACCCGGGCATTATTTTTACACCCAACAGAGATTGTGGCGACCAGGTTTTACGCGTTGAAGACCTTGCTAAAAAACTGGATGACGGAACAGTATTGTTCAAAGACGTCACCTTCACATTGGATAAAGGAGATAAAGTAGCGATCATCTCCAAAGACCATCTGGCTATTACTTCTTTCTTCCAGATTCTTGCTGGAGAAGAACAGCTTACAAGTGGAGAGGTTGTTTGGGGACAAACCATTACCCGCTCTTATTTACCAAATGAAAATCATCATTTTTTTACAGCCGATTACAACTTAGTAGACTGGCTGCGTCAGTTCTCAACAGAGAAAGATGAAACCTATATCCGTGGATTTTTGGGTAAGATGTTGTTTAGTGGCGAAGAGGTATTTAAGAAATCAAATGTATTAAGTGGAGGAGAAAAAGTACGTTGCATGGTTTCACGAATGATGCTGACCAATGCCAATTGTTTGTTGCTTGACGAACCCACTAATCATCTGGATCTGGAAACCATTGAAGCATTTAACAATGCACTGAAAGACTGGAAACACATTGCCATCTTCTCTTCACATGACCATACCTTCACGCAAAGTATTGCCAACCGTATCATCGAGTTAACACCAAACGGATGCATTGATAAACGGATGACATACGATGAATATTTAGAAGACGAACGTGTGCAAGAACAACGAGCAACGATGTATGGGGGTGCTTTGGCGCGGTAAATGGTTGATAGGGTTGCCCCGATAGTTATCGGGAGTTAATTGGTTATAGAGTTATTTATTATTGCGGATGGCCGCAACATAATTAACATTTTTCGTGCTCTTTCCTCTTCTTTAATCTTTTGTACCGATATGGCTATCGGGATTGTATACAAAAACAAAATCCACCTTCTAGCTTCCAACCTCTATCATCTAACTTCTAACCTTCAAAATCCAAATCTGTTACCTTTACGTTTATTACTATATGAAAACTTTAGTAACAAGCATATTGGTATTGCTGGGAACAATCACCTTTGCACAACACACAGGCACTAACAAAAAAGGATTTGAAGTAGTGAAAACGGATGCGGAGTGGAAAAAACAATTGTCATCTGATACCTATCAGGTATTGCGTAAAAAAGGAACGGAACGTGCGTTCACCGGAGCGTATCATGATAACCATGCGGCAGGAACGTATTGCTGTGCCGGTTGCGGAAACGAGGTATTTTCATCGGCACACAAGTTTGATTCGGGAACGGGATGGCCTAGTTTTTATCAACCAATCATCAAAGGAAAAGTATTGGATGAAACAGATAACTCTTATGGAATGGTGCGTACAGAGGTAGTATGTGCCCGTTGCGGTGGGCATTTGGGTCATGTATTTGAAGATGGTCCCGATCCAACAGGATTGCGGTATTGCATAAATTCGGTAGCATTAACCTTTAGGAAGAAGTAAAGGCCGCAGATTATCTCTTCTGCAAACCCTCGCACAGCCGCCTTCGGCCTCCCAAATTGTCGGGGCCACTTCGTGAAGATCAGGCGACTTCCTTCCCGCTTTCACCTTAATTTCTCTATCTACTAACCTATTACTCCGCCTGAGCATTTAGTTCATTTGAGGGCGATTGAAACACACTACCAAATTCAAATTGCATCTCATTGAGTTTGCGGTAGAGTCCGTTGTGGTTCATTAGTTCGGCATGGTTGCCGGCTTCCGCTACAATACCTTTGTCTATTACCACAATTTTATCAGCATTTCTGATGGTTGATAAACGATGTGCGATCACAAACGATGTACGGCCTTTCATCAAATTTTCTAATGCATCCTGCACCAGTTGTTCGCTTTCGCTGTCCAGTGAGGATGTTGCTTCATCCAGAATCAGAATAGCAGGATTTTTTAGTATGGCGCGTGCAATGGCAATACGTTGACGTTGTCCGCCACTAAGCTTAATGCCACGTTCTCCTACAATAGTTTCATATTGTTCGGGGAACCTGCTCACAAACTCATGCGCATGGGCTTTGCGTGCCGCTTCCATAATTTCTTCATCTGTTGCATCTGTTTTTCCGTAGGCAATATTTTCTTTAATACTTCCCCCGAATAGAATCACATCCTGTGGCACAAATGCCATTTGCTGGCGCAACTGCGATAATGGAAAAGAAGAAGCAGGACGGCCATCAAAGGAAATGGTTCCCTCAGTCGGATTATAAAAACGTAAGAGCAGGGATGCAATCGTACTTTTACCTGCACCACTCGGACCTACAATTGCAATTTGTTCACCATTGCTGGCGCTCAATGAAATATCTTTCAACACCGAAACATCACTCCTGCTTGGATAGCTGAACGCTACATGCTCAAACGATACACTGCCTTGCAACAAATATTGCGATTCAACAGTTGAGGTAGTATGCAATGAAACAGGTTCTCCTTCACTTCTCAATATTTCACGAATACTTTGTGTGGCTCCCAATGTTTTTTGCAGCTGCGAAAACATATCGGCAAAACCGGCAAATGTTCCACCCACAAACATCGAGAAAATCACAAACATGGTAAGTGAACCCATTGTCAACTCACCCGATTGAATCATATTAGCTCCGAACCACATCACAAACGAAATGGCACCGAACACACTAAAAATCATAAACGAAATAAAGGCTCCACGGTAGCGTGCATTTGAGATGGCTGTATCTACTACTGCATAAACACTTTTTATATAACGACCAATTTCATACACTTCGCTTGTAAAGGCTTTCACAATAGAAATACCCTGAAATGTTTCCTGCACAATGGTTCCACTTTCGGCCAGCTGATCCTGTGCTTTGCGTGACATCTTGCGAATGCGCATTCCGAATACCACAGCAAACACAGCAATCAATGGAACAACCGCTAACATAATCAAAGCAAGCTTGCTGCTTATCCAGAAGATAAATCCTAAGCCAATAGCCAGGGTGAAAATACCACGTAAAAATTCAGCCAATGTAAACGAAATGGCATCCTGAATTTGCGATAAATCAGATGAAATACGATTG
Source organism: Bacteroidota bacterium (assembly GCA_040386055.1). Taxonomy (GTDB): domain Bacteria; phylum Bacteroidota; class Bacteroidia; order UKL13-3; family UKL13-3; genus UKL13-3. The sequence goes on along the minus strand of JAZKGH010000158.1, from coordinate 2,003 downwards.
CTAAGCTCTCCTACTCTTTTCTCGGTAAAATAACTCATGGGCATGCTCAGCAATTTGCTGTATACATCCCTGCGCATATCCGCCAGTGATCGTTCGCCAACTTCAGTAAGCAGGTATACCCTCATAAAAGAGAAAACGGTTTGAATGGTGAGTTGTAAAAAGATAAGTGCCAACGTAGTGTTCAAACTCCAGTGAATATCTTTTAATCCCATACCTTCAAGCATGGAAGGTGTATTGCCCATCATGCCTGCAGAAGCTCCGGGCGCAGCAGCATCAATCATCTTACCTAAAAAGAAAGGGAACATACTTGTTGTAAAAGCTGATAATGCAATGAACACCAGACTCAGTATAAATTTACCTCGGTAAGGTTTTAAGTACGAAAATAGAATAAGTGCTTGCCCTAAACTCTCTTTCGATATTTTTACTTTAGGAGTCTCGTCTTTTTGTTTTCCGTTGCTGTTATAATTGCGTCCGCCTCTGGCCATAATGCTTTTGTATTATCGTAAAATAGGGTGCAAATATACAACCCGTTTAATTGTACAAAACAAAACGATTGTCAGTCAACTATAAAATTTGCAGATACTTATTAGGTAAACGACAGATAACAGCAGGTAAAACAACTTATTATCCAACGTAATCATTCAGGTATTGATACCTATCAGTGAGATGTCCATTTTCAGCAATGGTAGCATTTTTGATGATGTCACCTTTATCTTCGGTAAGTATGTTGGGTAACACGTGGCGTACCAGTTGTTCTCCAAACTCCTGTGAGGCATCAACCGGTAATTCACACGGTAAATTGCCCACCGATTGCAAGTCTATACTGCCTTGCGTAAAGGGAGCTACCTCTTTTTCCAGCAATACATTGTATCCAAAATACGGGGCTTCGATAGTAGATACTTTTAACGTGCATGGCAAGGGACCCGGAATATCACATGAGATATCGGAAATCACTTTAATCCTGAAGTCTGTGCGTTTCATTTCTTCATGAGTGAAATAAGGTTCATTACCTTCTCTCCAAAACACGGCATTGATCATTACATCGCCTTGTTTATAGTAAGGAGCAAAACTACTGCGGTAGTCTTCGGGATGTTTGTAGAAATCTGCTTTATCCCATTCTCTTTTATCCTTACGTTCATAATAATCTTCGCTGCGCAATTGCACATAAATAGGATGGTCGTATGTATTTTCCAAAAATTCTTCCGGTGTTACATGGTGAATTTTGAGCTTGCGCATAAACTCAATCACACCATGTGCTACACGTCCGTCACCACATAATACAATACGCATAGGCGGCAACTTTATGTCTTCGTATTGTTTGTACAATGCTTCCATATCGGCACACTCATGTGCTGCTTTCAGCTGATAGGTTTCAAACTTTTTACCCCACATTACAAACGCATAATGGGCACCTACAATTCCGGCAAAACGTCCGAAACCAATGATACGGTTGCCGGCATCCCATACCAGTGTTTCATAGTCGACCAGACGAATATTTTTATTCAGAATAGCACGTAACAACTTACGGTTCTGGGATTGTTTTTTGATAGTATGTGAAAAGAATAAATAGGTTTTATCCGCAATGAGTTCTTCAACCGGAACCTCTTTTACTCCCAATAAAATATCCGCTTCCGAAATATCTTCTTTTACTTCAATACCTAATGCAGTGTATTGTTCATCTGTATAACAACGGTAAGGTGATTGTTGTGCAATCACTTTTACATCGGAAAATTTATGCATTAACTCTATGCATTGTTGTGGTGTTAGTGGTGTGCGAAGATCAGGTGGTGTTTTGCCCTCGCGGATGATGGCTATAGTTTTCATGAGCGTTTGTATTCGTTAAATTTTACGGTCAAACCAGTCTCTTCTGCGGGTCATTTTTAAGTCCTGCAAAAGACTGGATTTAACATTGATAGTAAACAGGAAACTTTGTCTGACACCAATCGGAATCCAATTAAGTTTAAACTCCCAGCAATGTAATTGTCTCACAAAGTCGATGGAAG
>JAZKGH010000157.1:0-2305 GCA_040386055.1 Bacteroidota bacterium | reverse complement strand
TATTGAGTGTAATGTATACAATACGGCCCTCTTTCACTTTCGATTGTGGCGAAGGGTTTTGGTCCAATACGCTGTTTTTAGGTTTATCCTCAAAAAACAACGAATCGGTAATCATAAATTTTAAGTTTTTAGATGCCAGTAATTTCTCTGCATCCTCCATTTTCAGTCCTGTAATATCAGGTACCGTTAATGACTCTCCATGACGGGTAGTATTGTTCAGCACAAATGATACTCCGGTAAACAGAATAATCACCACAATAACAATGGCTACCAGATTAGCCGAAATGACTTTAATTAATTGATTCATCTGCTTCCAAATATGCAGTTTTAAGCGGTAAACGCAAAACGAAGGTTAAAAGTGTTGCATCAAAAAAATTTCACAATTACTCACAGGTATTTCCGAGTAATAAAAATCATCACCATCCTCTGTTATAATATGCTTACAGCGAGCATCCAAAGCAGAATAATACTCAATGCCGTCTTCAAAATCAAGAACTTTGGTATTCTCAAGTGCGTTAATAACTACTTTATGATCTGTGGATGTAATACGAATCTTCTCACAGAGCCCCATTAACTTCGACTTTGCTTGTTTCGTTCCACTCTTTTTTTCTGAAAAATAAAAGGCTATGGCGAGACATACCGGAGAAGTCCACACTTCAAATGAGGGATGATCAGCCAATGACAAAACCCTTGCCGCATAAGTGAAAGCAGGATATTCTTTATTGAGAACAGCCACCAGCACATTGGCATCTACAAATAGCCTCATTTCTTTTTTGCTTTCAAAAAGGCTTCTCTTAATTCTTTACGCTTTTTAGGCTTGGTACCATATTGCGCAGGACCTTCAGCCACCCTATTTACCCATTCGGAAATTGGTAGTTCTTCGAGTGTTTCGTAGTTTTCGTTGGTGATTTGCGTGTATAAGAATTCTGTTAAGCGTGATAAACTGATATTGTTATCATCAGCATATTGCTTCGCTTTTTTGATGACTTCCTGATCAAAACTGAGGGTTATCTTGGTATCCATTAGGGTGTTCCGTATTTATACGACAAACTTAAAAAAGTTATACGTATAAAGCAAATAAATGGTTTAAGATTGTTTGAAGTGTTTGGTTTGTTGTTTCAGTTTATTGTTGGTGTCGCTGCCCCCGTTTCGCAGATAACTTTTAATTTCTTAATCAATAAACTCATAATTAACTCTCATTAACCGATTACAAAACTAACTTTCTTGAACCAATCTAAACAACCCTAAACGCTCCAAACCTTTGCAGTATTAGTATCGTTTGACACGCTCAACACCAAACTCCAGTATCGCATCTATAAACTCGTAAGGTTTGTAACCATTCAGTGCACATTGGTGAAAAATAGCCGTAGCAGGTGTCATACCGGGCAATGAATTTACTTCAATAAACACCACCTCCGGTTTGTTCTTTTTATCAATACGCACAAAAGCATCAATGCGGCAATAACCTTCTACTTTCAGCACCCTGGCACCGGCCACTAGTACTTTTTGCACTTCTTTGCTAATGGCCTTGCGAATAGCCGGGTTTTTATGGTAACGGGCAGGTGTAATATTTTGTCCCTGACCGGCAAGGAATTTTTCTTCTAATGAAAGTATTTCGCTTTCGGCTAATGTTTCAGAAGGCTCGAATGATTCGTATGCAAGCTTACCTTTTTTATCGTATGAAGTGAGCATTCCTCCCGTTACTTCAATGAAATGAACAGCGTCATTTTTCTCAACAAATTTTTCAACGAGAAAATAGTTTTTCTTTGGAAACTCTTCCTTCGGTTTTAGCCCTAATTTATCCGCTAACTTCGGAGACATCATAAGATTGGGTCTGAACACTCCTTCTGCATAATTCAGTAACTCCTGACGTGTTTTAATCTTTTTCACGGCAGAACTACACCCATCATCCGCAGGTTTGGCAATCAGCGGATAGCCCACTTTTTCAATATCAGCTACAATCTTTTTACCATTCTTTTTCCACTCATTTTCATACACCAAAAATTGATCTGCAACCAAAAATCCGTGTTTCTTCAATAACTGATTGGTGGTAAATTTATTGATGGTAATCTGCGAACTCTCCACTCCCGAACCATTGAATGGAATTTTGTACTTAATCAATTCTTTCTGAACTGTTCCATCCTCTCCGGGACGTCCATGCAAACCTATAAATACTAAGTCTGTGAGCTTTGACAAGTCTTTATACGTAATTTGTTTCGGTGCAAACAAATTGGTTTCATTTCCAAAGCGCGCGATAATCGATTTACAATCCGTAATAATTTTATCAATTACTGCCGCACGTTTA
>JAZKGH010000156.1:0-4488 GCA_040386055.1 Bacteroidota bacterium | reverse complement strand
GTTTTGGTGTTGAAATAACGTGCTTCTTCCGATTTTATGAAATACACATCATATGGATTCATTGAGTACTGAAAACCAATCGTTCTGTTTACATCAAACAAAAGCGGACGAGCAGCCGACCCAACATTTCCCAGATCCTGAAAGAGAATGTATTTTTTGAATGCAGGTTGAAATATTTCCAGATGCTGAAATCCGGTATCAATAACTTGCCATTCTTCATTGCGGTTCGTGGCCGCCTCGGTAATAAAATTGGTTGACGGTTTAATATAACGCGTAGAATCCTGTGCGTGTGTTGCCACACCAATCAGTATTCCTATACAACTTACAACAATCCTACGCAGTTTTTTCTTAGCAATCACTCGGTTAATATTTGACAATCGGGAGCTGCTTTGATAAGCCTGATTTGCTGATAATGCTCAGAAAATACATGCCATTCATTACCCCCGAAACTTCTTCAAGTTTAATGTCATTTTCGCCATCAAGCAAATCTATCTGCTTTTGCAGCAAGGTTTGCCCGTTAAGGTTTGTTAAACGGATAGTTGCCGGTTCTTGTTGGTTACTGAAAATGTGGATGTTTACTTCACCGTTAGTTGGATTCGGATATACTCTTGCCCGTATGCTTGCCCGGCCATTTTCCTGTAAGCCCACTTGCTGATTATACTTCAAGAGGAACAAACCGTTATGCATATCGGAGGCCGCAATATAACCCGAAGCAAAAAAAGGATACACGCCCCAGCAGCCGGTTAATCCCTGGTATACACCATCCGGGTTTTGATGAAAGGTGTCATAAAAGCCCTGAATGACTGGGTTCAATGGATTGGTCATGTCCCACAATACCATACCATCTTCATAAGCAGAAGTCCAGAGTTTATTGCCCAGCCAAATCACATTATGAGGAGTAGCTCCTACATGTGAGTTAAAAGAAGTTTTATAGTCAGGAGATTTTTTGTTGCTCACATCATACAATTTGATGGGTAAACCGTAAGGCAGCTCATCTGTAAATACCAACATAGATCCTTCATCATTCAACCACCCGGTGTGGTTGTATCCATTGAAAGGGTAGGGAGGAGAAACGCCTCCAATAAATTTGGAGTGCAAGGGGTCTTTCACATCAAATATTTGAAATCCGTTGTATTCGCAGGAGCAATAAGCAGTGTCATTTCTAAAATAGGCTTCGTGCACATTTCCACATACTTTTGTCGAATCGGTCAACTTACCCACCAATACAGGGTTTTCCGGATCAGTCAGTGATACAATTTGCATGCCCACTTTAGGAATAGCTCCAAAGGGTTTTGTAGCATTGAGGTACAAACGTTTACTCAGTGAATCAATAAAAATAGAATGCGTATTACTGCTGATGGCACTGTCTGTTTTAACCAGATGAACCGAATCGGGCAGGTATTGCAAGTCAAATATTTGCAATGCTCCCGCGGGACCATTATCTGACACACAATACACATAATGGCTGTATACTTCAAAGTCGCGGTTAATCACACGGTTTCGCCCCCAATACACATCACATTTTTTGATTGCAGAGGGATTACTCACATCAAAAAAATACACCGAATCAATGGAACCCATAATCACATATTCTTTACCGTTGCTGCTATCCGTCCATCCAATCAGGTCAGTCCATATCTGCCTGTCGTTGGAAAAAGGTGTGGATTGTGAAGCAAGCATTGTATCATTCCAGTGACCGGCAAGTTCAAAGTGAAGGGCTTGCTGCGCAGATGAAGCTCCCGCACATCCGAGAAGCAAAAGGTAACAGATTAATTTTTTCATAGTATTAGGTTTAGCTATAATGAAGTCAATTAATTTTCAATAAAGGTTGGTTGATGAATGAATGTTCACTAACGATGGTTGCCTGATATAAGCCTTCCGGCAAACCATTAACATTCTTCAAATCAATAATGTTTGAGCCTGATTGCAGGAGTATGGATTGTTGAAGCCATCTTTTCCCCTGTAAGTCATACATGCTGATTTCAGCGTGTTCAGCTGTTACTGATTGAATGGAAACGGTTACTTTTTCGGTGAAAGGGTTCGGGTAAAAAGATGTTTTCAATATTCCTTGTTGAGCATCTTCCGTTCCCAAAGGCCACGTTGTCTCCAATACAAACAATCCCTCACTGATATCACTTGCCAGGATCAATCCCGAAGGTAAAAACGGCCATACACCCCAGCATCCGTGAAAGCCATTGTATATGCCTGTTGCGTTTTTGGGATAGGTATCATAAAATGCTGCAATGGAAGGGGTTTGAGTGGGAATATTTTGCATGTCATAAATATATACTCCGTCCTCATAGGATGAAGCGTATGCAAACCTCCCTTTCCAATATGCATTGTGTGGAAGGGCCTGTGTATTGGAATTAAAATAAGTGACCAAATCGGGGGCATTGATATGTTCCAGGTCATATACCTTAATTGGGGAACCTTGGTTCTCGTCTGTAAACATGAGGTATTTTCCTGTGCTGTCAAGCCAGCTGCTGTGGTTATAACCATTGCCGGGATAAGGTGCCACAATGGATCCCAGCAATACTGTTTGTTGCGGATTACGCAAATCATAAATGAAAAGCCCGCTGTTTCCACACGAGCAATAAGCTGTATCGCGTTGCACAAATACTTCATGTGTATAAGGGCATCCCTGATTTTTATCCAGTTCACCCAAAAAAGCAGGTTCTTCCGGGTTGGCTAATGAAAAAATCCCCATCGACCAGCTGCCTGCAGGCTTGTGAATATTGCCACACAGGTACATGCGTTGTGACGCTTGTTCGATAAAGATTGTATGTGTATTAATGCTGAAGGTATCATTGTCATATACCTTGTGAACTGAATCCGGCAGGTATTGCAAATCAAAAATTTCAAGTGAACCCAGAGGTGAAGTGCGGTCGGAGACACAGTACACATAATGCCCGTAAATCTCATAATCACGGTTGATGGCATTACGGGAACGTCCTGCTTCCACATCACATTTTTTCATGTTTAACGGGGTAGTCACATCAAAAAAGTAAAGAGAGTCTGTACTTCCCGCAATCATATACTCACGGTTTTTCACGGTGTCTTTCCAACCCGTAACATCGCTCCAAACCTGATCCCCATCAATGGGTTGAATATTGGCATCATCATAGTGTGCTACCACTCTCAGGTTGTATCGATTGTTTTGTGCTTGCAGATGGAGTATAAGTGATATACTTAAAACCAAGAAAAGAAAATGTTTGATCATGAACAACGAATATAGCTGAATCAAAGACCGAATGAAAGGGGAAAGGGTTGCGGGGAGGAGGTTATTAAGTTAATCGGTTATTGAGTTATTAAAAGCTGCCCTCCTCTTAGGAGGGCGGAAAAAATTGTAAGCAATTTTTTCGGGTGGTATCCCCCGTGACAAAACTTTGTATCCTTTGTGCCTTCCTTGCGTTCTTTGTGGTAAAAAAAGATGCCTAAAGAAACTCAACTATTAAATAAGTAACGCAATCCTTCTCTGCGCAAAGCGACCTTTCTTCTTTTCTCTTTCAGCGAAGCGGTCTTTACTCTTCACTTAAAAAAAGTGTTTCGTTGATATAAGCACGCAGTGTACTCAACAATTGTTCTTGCGATACATTATCAAAATGAACAGCAACCGGAAGTACATAAACAGGTAGTTTTCCGAGTATTTGTTGTGCTTGAGGAGAACGTAGCTTTACAGCATCTTTTTCGGTAGTGACTATTATTTTATTGGTTGAAGAAAGGTTGTTGAACCTGTTGGCAATAGTTGTCAGTTCCTTTTCGGAATAATTTTTATGGTCGCTGTATGGAATAGCATGCACCATTTTAAATTGACGTTTGAGTTCTTCAATAAACAACGTATTGTGTGCAATACCTGAAAAGGCAAGCACTTCAGTTGACGGTGCTATGGTTATAACGGAATCATATACTGGTTGCAAAGATTGATAGGTCAATGATGAAAATAATACCAATTGATGTTGCAATGGGTTGATACGTTTACGAATGCTTTGTTTATCGACTTCGGATAAGTTTGTCGGGCATTTACTTACCACAATACATTGTGCTCTTTTATAACCCGAGCGGAATTCTCTCAACGAGCCGGATGGCAATAACCAATCATTGTAAAATAAGTTACGGTAATCGGTAAGGATAATGGAATAACCGGGCTCAATGGGCAGATGCTGAAATCCATCATCCATCAGAATCACTTGGGTATCGGGTGTGTCGCCCAATAATGCGGGTACTCCCAGCACCCTGTTTTCACTTACGGCTAACTGAATGTTTGGATATTTTTGTGTGATTTGAAACGGTTCATCGCCAATTTGTTCAGGTGTGGTAAAAGCATCAGCTAAGAGGTAACCAACAGTTTTACGTTTATACCCGCGGCTCAATACAGCTAATTGAAATTCGAATTGCAGATGTTGAATCAACCATTCGATATGAGGTGTTTTGCCGGTTCCACCGGCTGCAATATTTCCAACGCAGATAATGGGGAAATCAAATTTAGTG
>JAZKGH010000155.1:0-4205 GCA_040386055.1 Bacteroidota bacterium | reverse complement strand
GGTGTTGCCGCTATTGTATGTGAAACATTACCGGCTGAATTGGATCCAACCGTTACCTATATTCAGGTTGTCAATACCAGTGAAGCAATGGCTCAAATTGCTGCTGAGTTCTATAATCATCCCTCAAGCAGACTTAAACTTACGGCAGTAACAGGCACTAATGGTAAAACTACCGTTGCCACTTTGCTCTTTAAGCTCTTCCGTTCATTCGGTCACAATGTAGGTTTGTTATCAACCGTACAAAATCAGATCAATGATGAGGTGATTCCTTCAACACATACCACACCTGATAGCATTCGTATCAACGAACTATTGGAAATGATGGTAGACAGGGGCTGTGAATACTGCTTCATGGAAGCCAGTTCGCATGCCATCGATCAAAACAGAATTGAAGGTTTACATTTTGCAGGAACCGTCTTCAACAATATCACACATGACCATTTGGATTATCACCTCACATTTGAGAATTACATTAAAGCAAAAAAGAAATTATTTGATACGATAAATGAAGATGCTTTTGCACTCACCAATAAAGATGATAAAAACGGATTGGTAATGTTGCAAAACACCAAAGCAACTAAATACACATACAGTTTAAAAAGCATGGCTGATTTTAAAGCCAAAATCATAGAAAGTGATTTCAATGGTATGCTGCTAAACATTGATGGAGAAGAAGCTTGGTTTAGGCTTGTTGGAAACTTTAATGCCTACAATTTACTTGCTGTATATGGTGCAGCGTTTCTGCTAGGTAAAGACAAACGCGATATCATCACCCATTTGAGTAGCATCGAATCGGTAAAAGGACGGTTTGAATATGTGCGTTCTGAAAATGGTGTAATTGCTGTTATAGATTATGCGCATACTCCCGATGCATTGGAAAATGTATTGTCGACTATCAACCAATTACGAACCAATAATGAGCAACTTATTACCATTGTTGGATGCGGAGGAAACCGCGATGCAGCAAAGCGCCCCATCATGGCAGACGTTGCAACAGAGTTAAGTACTAAAGTCATTTTCACTTCCGACAATCCCCGCAACGAAGATCCTGAATCCATTCTTGATGATATGCAAAAAGGTGTTAAACCCTTGCATTATAAAAAAACCTTACGCATTTCCGATCGCAGAGAAGCAATTAAAACCGCAATGAGTATGGCATCCAAAGGTGATATCATTCTGGTGGCAGGAAAAGGTCATGAAAATTATCAGGAAATCAAAGGTGTGAAGCATCATTTTGACGACAGAGAAACTGTACTCGAACTTTTTAAACTCATGAATTAAGAACACGACTATGTTATATTATTTATTCGAATACCTAGACAAAACACTTGATATACCCGGTGCTGGTGCCTTTCAGTATATCTCAACGCGTGCGTCACTAGCCATTATCTTATCCTTGACAATTTCAATGGTGTTTGGAAAAAGACTTATTGAATGGTTAAGAAAATTGCAGGTAGCAGAAACCGTTCGTAATCTGGGATTAGAAGGTGAAAAACAAAAACAAGGAACTCCAACAATGGGAGGATTAATCATTCTTGGTGCCATTCTTATTCCAACTTTATTGTTTGCCCGGTTAACCAATGTTTATGTTATGCTGATAGTATTATCAACTGTTTGGTTGGGCGTGGTTGGATTTATTGATGACTATATCAAAGTATTCAAAAAGAATAAAGAAGGTCTAGCCGGAAGGTTCAAAATTTTAGGACAAGTTGGTTTAGGTGTTATCGTAGCAACCACCCTTTTCTATAATGAAAACGTTAAAACACGTGAATTTTTTAAACCGGAAGAGGTAACCACAGAATATATTCAAACCAATAATTTACAACCGCAGGTTATTGATGGTCAAATTTATATGGTGAAAGAAGAACACTCTACCACCACCAATATTCCATTCTTTAAATCGAGTGAGTTTGATTACGCAGATGTACTCAAATTCATGGGTGAAAATTACCGTGATTATAACTACTGGATTTATTTACTCGTAGTTATTTTCATTATCACTGCCGTTTCAAACGGAGCCAATATCACTGATGGGATTGACGGATTAGCCGCAGGAACATCCGCCATTATTGTTGTAACACTTGGACTCTTTGCCTATGTCTCAGGTAACATCATTTTCTCCAAATACTTAGGTATTATGTATATCCCTCATCTGGGAGAGTTAGTAATTTTTGCGGGAGCATTTGTGGGTGCATGCGTAGGCTTCCTATGGTATAACTCCTACCCTGCACAAGTCTTTATGGGTGACACAGGAAGTCTTGCCTTAGGTGGAATCATAGCGTCCTTCTCCTTAATGGTGCGTAAAGAATTATTGATTCCCATTTTATGCGGCATCTTTTTGATTGAAAATCTTTCGGTGATCCTTCAGGTATATTATTTCAAATACCAAAAACGCAAACACGGCATTGAGTACGCACGCGAACACCGTTTGTTCAAAATGTCACCCCTTCACCACCATTACCAAAAGAGTGGTTATCATGAATCAAAGATAGTTACACGATTCTGGATCATCGGAATCATGCTGGCCATCATAACCGTTTTAACATTGAAAGTAAGATAAGCGCTATTAGCCTTTGGCCCTTTGCAGAAATAATAAATAGAAATAAGACAAGAATAAACACAGAATGCAACAACGAATCGTCATATTAGGTAGTGGAGAAAGCGGCACAGGAGCAGCCATCTTAGCCAGGCAAAAAGGCTTTGATGTGTTCGTGAGCGATGCCGGATCTATTCCTGACAAATACAAACAGGAGTTGGATGCTATTGCTGTGCCCTATGAGGAAGGATCACATACTGAAGCATTAGTGTTGAATGCAGAAGAAGTTATCAAAAGTCCCGGTATTCCGGACACGGCTCCGTTGATTCAGAAATTGATTGCACAAAAAACTCCAATCATTTCTGAGATTGAATTTGCAGCACGTTATACTAATGCTACCAAAATTTGCATCACCGGCACAAATGGCAAAACAACAACCACACTATTGGTATTTCATCTGTTGCAAAAGGCCGGATTGAATGTTGCCGTAGGAGGTAATATCGGAATCAGCTTTGCACGATTGGTTGCCCAAAAAGAATATGATTACTACGTATTGGAGCTAAGTAGTTTTCAGCTCGACAATATGTATGACTTCAAAGCGGAGATTGCAGTAATCTGTAATATCACTCCGGATCATCTTGACCGTTACGATTACGAACTCCAAAACTATATCGATTCTAAGTTTCGCATTCTTCAAAACCAAACAGCTGATGATGTATTCATCTACTGCGCGGATGATGCATTAACCAACGGAAACTTATCGAATCATCACATTACCGCTAAACAGTTTCCATTTGCTTTCGGCCATGAGGTATCGCCCGGAGCTTATGCCAAAGACGGACAACTATTTTCAACCATCGACAAATTAAATCTCTTCACCATGTATACAAATGAACTAAGTTTAAAAGGGCGTCACAATGCCTACAATTCAATGGCAGCAGCTGTTATTGGACAAGTGCTCAACATCCGCAAGGAAACCATTCGCGAAAGCCTGATGGACTTCCAGAATGTAGAACACCGATTGGAGAAGGTTGCCACCATAGGTGGTGTTGAATTCATCAACGATTCAAAAGCAACCAATGTTAATTCAACATGGTATGCATTAGAAAGCATGGAAAAAGATACCATCTGGATTGCGGGTGGTGTTGACAAAGGAAATGATTATGCCTTGTTGAAAGAGATGGTGAAAGAAAAAGTTCGAATCATCGTTTGCATGGGTTTAGACAATCGTAAGATACATGAAGCATTTGCTGCAGATGTAGATATGATTGTAAATACAAGCTCAGCAAAAGAAGCAGTGCACGTTGCACACAAACTAGCGAAACCGGGTGAAGTCGTTCTCTTGTCTCCGGCTTGCGCTTCATTCGATTTGTTTAAGAATTATGAAGATAGAGGCAGACAGTTTAAAAATGCGGTGAAAGAATTATAGTTCTTCAACAGAAAACGATAAACTGTAAACAAACAAATGGCTCAAGGAACCGAAATACAAGCAGCACAGACTTTGTGGAATAAAATAAAGCCACGGGGTGACCAATTCATGTGGGGAATAATTTTTATTCTTTCCATATGGGGATTGCTTGCTATTTACAGTTCCACAGGTGCATTGGCTTATAAAAAAAATGGGGGAATGGTGGAGATATACTTACTACAACAAGCCGTATTGCTGTGC
>JAZKGH010000154.1:0-3290 GCA_040386055.1 Bacteroidota bacterium | reverse complement strand
CATGAACAAAGACGCGCTGATAGAATGTGTTCCCAATTTTAGTGAAGGAAACGACCTCAACATCATCAAACAAATTACCAACGAGATTGAAGCCGTAGAAGGCGTGATGCTGCTGGATGTAGATCCGGGAAAAGCCACCAACAGAACCGTGGTAACATTTGTGGGTCATCCTGATGTGGTGATTGAAGCGGCTTACCGTGCCATTAAAAAAGCAGGCGAATTAATTGATATGGGCAAACACAAAGGCGAACATCCGCGTATGGGTGCTACCGATGTATGTCCATTGATTCCTGTAAGCGGAATTACTATGGAAGAAACTGCAGTGTATGCACAAAAACTGGGTAAACGTGTGGGTGAAGAATTATCCATTCCTGTTTATTTATATGAATATGCACAACCTAATAAAGACCGTAACAATCTTTCCATTATTCGTGGTGGTGAGTATGAAGGATTCTTTGATAAAATTACCAGGCCTGAATGGAAACCTGATTTTGGTGTGGCCGTTATGAATGCAAAAGCCGGAGCTACCGTAATTGGTGCGCGTGATTTTTTGATCGCTTACAATGTAAACCTCAATACAAAATCTGTTCGTTTGGCTAACTCCATTGCATTTGATGTGCGCGAGGCAGGGCGCGTGAAACGAGAAGGCAATCCTGTAACAGGTAAAGTGCTAAAAGATGCCGATGGAAATGATGTGCGCATCCCCGGAACATTGAAAGCCGTAAAAGCAATCGGGTGGTTTATTGAAGAGTATAATATTGCTCAGATCTCCATGAACCTTACCAACTATAAGATCACATCGGTACACAAAGCATTTGATGAAGTGTGCAAGAGTGCCGAAAGCCGTGGCGTACGTGTTACCGGTTCGGAGTTAGTTGGTTTGATTCCCTTGAGTTCGGTATTGGATGCAGGTAAATATTTTCTGCAAAAACAAAAACGTTCGGTGGGTGTGAGCGAAGAAGAGTTGATTCATATCGCAGTAAAATCTCTCGGACTGGATGAACTGGGACCATTTGATCCGCAACAAAAAATTATTGAATATAAATTACGCAATGCTGCCAATGAAAAACTGATCCGCATGAACCTGCGCGAGTTTGCAAATGAAACAGCAAGTGAAAGTCCGGCTCCGGGCGGAGGATCCATCAGTGCTTATGTAGGTGCTATGGGTGTAGCATTAGGCAATATGGTAGCAAACCTTTCGGCAGGTAAACGTGGCTGGGAAGAACAAACAACTTTCTTCAGCGAGTGGGCCGAAAAAGGACAATACATCCAGGCAGAGTTATTGAAAATTGTGGATGAAGATACCGCAGCGTTTAATGCAATTATGAATGCATTTGGTTTACCAAAAGGAACCGATGCCGAAAAACAGGCACGCACACAAGCCATTGAAGACGCAACAAAATATGCATGCGAAGTTCCCTTAAGAACAATGAAACTTTCATTCGACTCATTGGATATGCTGGCTGCCATGATTGAAAAAGGAAACCAGAATTCTATTACAGATGCAGGTGTGGGTGTGTTATGTGCAAAGACTGCAGTACAAGGTGCATACTTCAATGTATTGGTAAATGCCAAATCACTAAAAGACACAGCATACGCAACCAAAATTATAGACGAAGCCAAACACATTCTGCAAACCAATCACCAGCGTGCCGATGAATTGATAGCGAAAGTGGATGTAGCGATTTCGTAGGAAGCAGATTTCATATGGGTAGTATGCTCATAATATGTGATCATAATAGCCGTATTCTTATTAACACATATTCGACCCCTTTGGGGTCGTTTTCTTTTATACGGTATTTCATTCCTTTGCCTACTTCCGGGTACTACGATTTCCCGATTATCTTCTTCCTATGCAGCATCCCCCAACTTTTTAATGACCCTATCACCGTATCAAGCGACAGTCCATGATCCGTAATGGCGTACTCCACCGTTGGCGGAAACGTATCATATACGGATCGGGTGATGAGTTGATTCATCTCTAATTCTTTCAACTCTTTAGAAAGCATCTTATCTGTAATACCATTCACATCCTTCGAAATTTGCTTAAACCGTTTGTTGCCATACTTAAGCGAAACAAGGATGGGAAGTTTCCATCGGCCATCCAATACTTCCAGTCCGTCTCTTACGGCTTGTATACATTTGGCACATTCCATTGCGTCTGCATCTTTTGTTTTCATGCTTGTTCTGTGTGTTACTATCCCAAAAGATAGCACTATCCAAAGGGATAGCGCTATACTTCAGATAGCAAACCTATCTAATTTTGTCACGCTAAACAACAAGCAATTAAGCAACCCACAACATGACAAAACAAAAAATGAAAGTAGAGATCTGGAGCGATGTAACCTGTCACTTTTGCTACACAGCCAAACGAAAATTTGAAGGTGCCTTATCCCGGTTCAGTAATAAGGATCATATTGAAGTAGTATGGAAAAGTTTTGAACTCGCTCCCCAACTCGTAACAGATCCCAATAAAACCCTTCCACAATTTTTAGCCGGGCTCATGAGCATACCCATAGAAAATGCTACACAAATGGCTGATGAAGTAACAACCGCTGCCCTCGATGCCGACCTCGTTTTCAATTTGCGAAAAGCCATTCCTGCAAATTCATTCAACGCACACCGCCTCTCCCATTTTGCCAAAGCAAACCAGCTCCAGGATAAAGCCGAAGAAACCTTATTTAAAGCATACTTCACCGATGGCAAAAACATTGATGATATCTCTGTACTGATGGAACTGGGAACGGAAATAGGACTGGACTCCACCCTGCTCAAAACAGTATTAGAAGGAACAGACTATGCAGATGAAGTGCGTAAGGATACACAAGAAGCCACCCAACTGGGCATTACAAGTGTTCCACATTTTGTGTTTGATACCAAAACAAATGTGAAAGGTGCACAGGATAGCAACGCATTCTTAACTACGCTTGAAAATACTTTCGCAGCATGGCAAAAAGAACAGTCAACGCCCTCTGCGGAAATGATAGACGGGCAAGCCTGCGAAATTGGTAAGGGCTGCAATTAGTTTAAAGTGAAACCTTAAGAGAATATACTCTACATTTTACATTCAGTGTTTTTCTGTTCTGCGGTTAAAGAATATAACCGTAGAACAGAAAAATGTAAAACCGCAAAAGGACGGAACTTACAACTATGTGTTCGACCAAAATTCTCTCAAACAAAACCTCAATGATAAAACCAACCACTACCCGACCCCGAAGTGGGTCAAATATCAATAACCCCCCAATGCACAAATAGATAACCACAATATGACCCGAAGCGCATGACAAACT
>JAZKGH010000153.1:0-11673 GCA_040386055.1 Bacteroidota bacterium | reverse complement strand
TGCCTCCTCCTGATGTTCCAACACTTGAAAAGTGATTTGGGTTGGGAATATCCACGCCTTCCATGCGCCACAATAAGCCATTAGGTGAATTCCCGCGAATAGAAATAGTATTGTTTCCGTCATGGCCAGTAATAACGCCTGCAAATGAGGTAGCCATACGTGCAGGATCATTTACAGCCGCGGCAAATTTTTGCGTTTCTTCAACTGAAAAAGTGCGTGTACTTACGGTCGACATCTCATTCAGTGGTTTGTTTTTTTCAACTTTTGCTTTTACCACAACTTCTTGTGCTTCGATGATGTTTTCTTCCAATTGAATCGTGAGCACCACCTCTTTCCCGGAATTGACGGTGATATTTGGAAGGGAAAATTCTTTGTACCCGATATAAGTAATTTTCAGTCCCTGTCTGCCTACTGGAATATTTTTAAGGATGAATCTTCCATCTGCATCTGTTGTGGTTCCTTTTGTAGGTTGTGTATTGAGTAGCTGTACTACTGCTCCCTGCATCGGACTTTGGGATATTTTGTCAATTACAGTTCCACGAATGGTTTGTGTAAGGTTTTGCCCGAAGGATACGGTACAAATAAACAGCAGGAACAAAAAAGTAATGCTTTGTGTTAATAAGCGAACGAATGTTTTGAGTAAAGTGGTCATAGTGTATGTTTTTTTCAGAACTATAACAACTCATCTGAAACATACCCTTATTCCTTTTGCAAATTTTTTAAAAAAACTTGAAAGATAGTTTAGCACCGGCCCACATCTTCAGGCCATTATTGCTATTCGTAAACTCATCATTGTACAAAGCATAGGGAACGATAGCATCACTAAGAGTACGGTCAGCTCCCATAATTTTAAACGTAGGACCAAAAGCAATAGAAAACTTGGGAGTATAGGTTCGTTCAAAGGCAAGAAATACTGTTCCCATCTTTCCCGAAGCATTCATGATGGATTCATTTTGGATGAGAAATTGAGCTGTAACATCCGTTCCGATTAACCATTTTTCATTAAGTCTTTTATAGGCCCCCAATCCATACCCCAGACTCCACAAGGCATCGGCCCTTCGGGTCATATCTACACCGGCAATAAAAATATTGTGAAAGTGCAATACGCCTGTTCGAAAGGCGAGTTGTGTATACAATATCTCATCACCAAACACTTCTATTTTGTGATAGCCTTTTGCTGCAAAATTGATAAGTCCTATAGGTGTTCCTTCACAGGTATCGGAAAAGTTCAGCAAGGCAATTTGAGTGCCCTTTAAGGTGCGACTGTAATTAACGATGGAAGCAAGTTGTACACCTTCAGTTGCCGCAAAATTAAAGTTAGCCAATCCTGCAATGCTGATATGTTTGGCATTATGTGCATTTGCATTAAACAACCCCGCAAGTTGCACTCCGCTTGATGTATCATAAGTAGCGTTAAACAACCCGGCAAGCTGTACTCCATGAAAATATCCGACATTGGTGTTAAACAATCCTGCAGCCTGCATGCCCGACATGTTATACCCTGCATTGTACAATCCTCCCAGACGAATACCTTCTGCAAGTCCACTGTTCATATTGGCCAACCCTGCTGCTTGTATACCCGTTACGGTGTCGTTGGTGATGTTTCGGAGTGAATGAATACTCGCTTTGAAATTTGCATTGATATTAAATAATCCGGCCAGTTGCACACCATCCATATGATGCCCGATATTTACCAATCCTGCAGCTCTTATTCCTTTTCCGCTTCCGGCATTCAAATTAGCAATACCAGCAAACTGTCCACCACATGTATTACCATTCACCATATTACACAAACCTGCAGCCTGAAAGGATTTCACATCGCCTCGATTAATATTAAACAATCCGCCAACTTCTGCAATCCGTGTACCTTGCGAATAGCCGGCTAACAGGTTTATGGAAATATCATTAATCGTATTTCCGGCAAGTAATTTATTGGTGCTCACATAAGGAATAAGTGAAAACTGTACATGCGTAAACAAGGTGTCCTTGAGGTTTCGCATGGTGGACTGTGTCTCATCGTTCACAAATAATTGTCCGAAGAATTTTTGAGTTTGAAGAAGGTGTTTGCGAAAAAGCGAAGTATCCGATTGCAGACTATCTGCGGGAAGGGATACATCTACGAGTGTATTTTCTTTTGTTAAGTGGATGGTTGTATCCGGATAATTTTCCTTTACAATTTTTACATCTAATGGAAGTTGTTCCGGAGATACATTCAGTGTGAAGTATCCATATTGATTAGTAACAGCAGCAAGATGAGTTTCCTCACTTACAATAGTGGCAGTTGTTAATTTATCACCACCTGCGGTGTAAACGTAGCCACTGATGGTAACATGTTTTTGCGCTTTGGTTTGAACAACGGGCTTAGGTGTTAAAATAATAAAGTCACCTTTTTGTTTGCAGATAACGGCATCTTTAAATAATAAAGCAAGAACCGCGCGTATAGGTTTTTTAACACATCTGACAGATGCTTTTTGGTATACAGGTACAGCCGAAGGGTTGTATGAAAATTTAACCTGTGTTTGTGCCGCAACAACACTTAAAACGTTGCTGATTGTTTCGTTGGAAATATCGATGGTTACGATTCTTTCAAGTGCTGGCGTATTGTTTTTTGCATGCAGTGGAACTACCGGTAATATAAAAAACAGAATGATTAAAAAACGGTTCATCATTGTATACAGGCGTTTCCGATGAACAGATACCCTTTATCTGTTTTACGGTAAGAAATTCCCAATGTAGCACTGATGATATCGGCAATGGTATCCGGTGTTTCATTGTTAAAATCAACGGTAATCAAACATTCGGAAAGCTGAAGATTAGTGAGTACAAAATGTTGGTCATAAACCTCATTTAGTGTAGCTATTACTTCACTTAGTTTTTGTGCATTGAACCGGAATTTTTTGGTTCTGTACGCAGTTGTATTTTCATCAAAATGAGTAACGGTTCTCAATAGTTGTTTTGAGCGAACAAATAAAGCAGTTTGATGTGCAGTTAATTGTAAGCTTGTATCTGGTGTGGAAAGATTGACAATACCTTCCGTTACCTGGATAATAACAGTATCGCTTGTTGGATTCGCTTTTACATTAAATGCTGTTCCGATATCAGTAATTTCAATTCCTCCGGCATCAATGGTAAAAGGTTTTTCTGCATTATGTACAACTTCAAAATAGGCTTCACCTTCGAGTTTTGACTTACGCTGTTTACCATTAAACCCGCTTATCAGTGTAAGTTTCGATTGTTTGTTGAGTGTTACAGTTGACCCATCTGCTAACTGCTCGGATATGGTTTGATTAGCGGTGGCGTATATTTTTTCAGGTGCCAATGACTGCTTGTTAACAATATAAAAGATGAATCCTGCAAGAGACAGTATCAATAACGAAGCAGCAATGCGCAATGGTGTAATGTATGGTGTTAATGAAAAACGTTTAGGCTCGTTTATTTTTGCCTGCATTGTAATGCGTTTGTACAAACGTGACGTGTCAATAGGAAGATGTGTGGTGAGTTGCATTGCTTCAGCACAAGCTGCAAAATACTGTTCGTGCTCTGCTGATCCTTGTTTCCACTCGTCAAGCATCATTGCCTCTTCGGGCAATGCTTCGCCTGCAAGGTATTTGGCTATCAATTCATCAATATATTCTTCTTTCAGTTTCAATCTATTCAGTTGTTAAACAATATGTATATGACCAATGCAGGCAAATAATCTTTTAATCGTGTGCGCATATGTTTTAACGCTTTTCCCATTTGAGCTTCTACTGTTTTAACTGATAGCCCCAATTGGTCTGCAATTTCCTGGTATTTTAACTGTTCAATACGACTCATTTTAAAGATCAGTTTACATTGTTCAGGTAATTCCTCAATAGCCGCATCAACACGTTTTACTGTTTCTTTGTGCTCAACCGATTCACTTGCAGAAGCAGTAAATCCATCCGAAACATAAGTCATATCTGATGCATAACTTTCGCGCACCTTAACCTGTTTCAGTTTATTCAAACTGCTGTTGTAAACCGATCGGTACAAATAGCTTTTCAGTGAGCCGTTCACATCCGGAATTCCTTTTTTATCCCAAAGTGCCACAAATAGCTGCTGCACGATATCCTCCGCATCATCATTATCTTTTACAATAGTGGTAGCATACCGAACCAATTGTTCTGCATACAGGTTAAACACCCGTTCAAATGAACGAATATCTCCTGCTCGGATATTGAGTATCAATTCAGAATCGGTTTGTGGTTGCACGGGTGGTGTATTGGCGCGCAATATACAAGCAATCTGAAAAACTATTCATATACCAAACAACTCACTTTGGGTTTACCCTTAGTGTGTGTCAAAATATTTTTTGAAGGATATCAGAATGCTATGATTGTGATCTTTGTGCACTTTGTGGTAAAAATTTAAATGCTATTATTAAGAATAGCGCTAAACGTTTAGATGTATTTACAATGATTAAGCCACATTCACCTTAGCAAGTTTACTCTTGTGTTTTCCGTAAGCGAAGTAAATAACCAATCCGAATAACAACCAGATAATAAATGCTGCCCAATTGGTAAAGTTAAGTTGCGCCATCAGGTAAAAATTAGTTACCATACCCAATACAGGAATGGTTGAATAACGCTTTAAAAAAGTAAGTACACTGAGGATAACGAACAATAACCAAAATGCAATAAGCGACCAATTATTAGAATCGGAAATATTGAGAAAAATATTTTGATCATTGAACACAATGAAACTGAATAATGAAACCAGACATAATAATGGAACCAACAAACGTCCATTAATGTAAGGAACCCGGAAACCAACATGGGATTCATTGCGGTGACTTTCCATGCGAATGACACCGGCATTCACTATTACAAATGCAAACAGCGTCCCTATACTTGATAGATCTGTTACTTCTTTCAAATTTAAAAACAAGGCAGGTACGGCTACAAATAATCCGGTGATTAAGGTAGAGAATGCAGGTGTTTTGAATTTAGGATGTATGGTGCTGAATTTTTTGGGAAGCAATCCGTCACGACTCATGCTCATCCATATGCGGGGTTGTCCATTTTGGAAAACAAGGAGGACACTTGCCATCGCAATTACGGCACTCACTGCAACAATTTTGCTCATCCATTTTACATTGATCAGATCAAATGCATGCGCCAATGGGTCACCAACGGCAAGTTCTTTATAGCTTACCAATCCTGTTAAGGTAAGTGCAATTAAAATATACAATACTGTACAAATGGCAAGAGAAGCGATCATGGCTTTGGGTAAATCCCGCTTTGGATCTTTGCATTCTTCAGCTGTTGTGGCCAATGCATCAAAACCGATGTAAGCAAAAAATACTGAGGCCACACCTTGCAGTACGCCTTTCATTCCGTTAGGGGTGAAGGGACTCCAATTATCCGGTTGAACATAAAAGGCTCCAACAATAATGACTAAAACAATAACAGTAAGTTTTAGTGCTACAAAATAATTTCCAACTGTTTTGGTTTCATGTACGCCCCGATAAATAAGTGCGGTTATGGCAAATACTATTCCCAATGCAGGCAGATCACAAATAAGTTTTAGTCCGAAAAATTCAGGAGCAGTTTGCCAGGCAATCATTTGTTCCTGAAGATAATGATTGATAGGTTGACCGGTTGATTGGCTAAGAAGGGCCGTTGCCTCTGCGAAGCCGTTTTTTGCACTTAAGTAATCCATGCATAAATATTCAGGAATGTGCCAGCCGATACCTTGCATAAGGCCGGTGAAATAATCACTCCACGAAATAGCTACGACAATATTTCCGATGGCATATTCTACAATCAGCGCCCAACCGATAATCCACGCAACAATTTCACCAAAGGATGCATAGGCATAAGTATAGGCACTTCCTGAAATAGGAATACTGGATGCAAACTCGGCATAACTCATAGCCGAAAAGGAGCAGGCAAAGGCAATGAAAATAAAAAGGAAAACTACTGCCGGCCCTCCGGCTGCGCTCGCATTACCAATAGTACTGAATATACCGGCACCGATAATAGCTGCAATGCCCAATGAGGTAATATCACGCAACGATAAGGTCTTATTCAGTTTGTGTTCACTGAGTTGATGTGCATCAGCCTCACCCTGAATTTGTGCGATGGTTTTTTTACGAAAAAGAGAATTGCTCACAGGTTGTTATTTGAGAAGCAATATATGTTTTTTTCAAAACAGTAGATACTAGATGCAAGATACCGGATAGAAGGTTGTATGACGGAGAGAATTTTGGAGGTGGGATTTCGGATGTTGGAAGTCAGAGGTTAGAAGATGGAAAAATAATTGTGGTTGAGCGGTCCCGACAGCTATCGGGAGAAACCACAATAATGCTACCTTAAGAGGTAGCAACCTAATCAACCAATTACCTAATTACTTTTTTACTAACCGCAGGTTTAGTATCACATCCGCAACTTCCGGTTTCGCATGCATGTCCCTTAGCACTTTTATACATGCTGCGCGCAACATAAGCAACAGCTACAATAATTATCAGTATAACAATAACGACTTGAATATTCATGGTTAGTTATGAGGTCAATGAGCTATGTTTTCTTTTTTGAAATTTCTCTATTTAATCATTATTTCGAAATTCGAAATTGAATATTCGATTTTCTTCTAGCTAACAGCTAAACGCCAACAGCCAACTGCAATTTCCTAGGTTCATATCTGGCAGCCATTTCAGCTATGGCTTTTATATGATCCGGTGTCGTTCCGCAGCAACCACCCAAAATATTTACCAGGCCCTCTTTGCAAAACTCTTCTACTTGTCTCGTCATGGCATTCGGACTTTGGTCATACTGTCCCATTTCGTTTGGCAATCCTGCATTGGGATATGCACTGACAAAGAAATGGGATTTGTTTGCCAGTACTTGCAGATAAGGGCGAAGTGCTTCTGCTCCCAGGGCACAATTCAATCCGATGCTCAACAACGGCACATGTTCCATTGAAATCAAAAAGGCTTCGGTTGTTTGTCCCGATAATGTTCTGCCTGAAGCATCTGTAATAGTTCCGGAAATCATGATTGGATATTTTTTCCCCATTTCGTCAAACAATTCTTGTGCAGCATACAATGCGGCTTTTGCATTTAAAGTATCAATAATTGTTTCAAACAAAAGAATATCAACACCACCTTCAATAAGCGCTCTGCATTGGTCTTTAAAAGCAACTACCAATTCGTCAAAGGTAATGCCGCGGAATCCGGGATCATTTACATCCGGAGAAAGAGATGCTGTTTTGTTGGTTGGCCCCATTGATCCAGCCACGTAACGGGGTTTTTCAGGGTTTCTTGCAGTATATTCATCCGCCACTTCGCGGGCAATCTTGGCAGATTGAAAATTAATTTCATATACCAGATTTTCTAACCCATAATCTGCCTGGGCTATAGTAGTACCACTGAATGTATTGGTTTCAATAATATCAGCACCTGCATCAAAGTATTGTGCATGTATGGCTTTAATGATATCCGGCCGGGTAATGGATAGTAAATCGTTATTACCTTTCAATGGCTTGGGATGATTTTTCAATTGTTCATTTCTGAAATCATCCTCTCCGAGTTCATAACGTTGTATCATGGTACCCATAGCACCATCTAAAATCAGAATGCGTTTATTAAGTTGTTCTTGCAATGACATACTAAAAAATAAGAATCAAAAATACGCAAATTTATACTAAGGAACGAAATGAACGTAGATTGACCATTTGTTGTTTTCTAAAGAGTTGACTCATTATGTTAATGATATAAATAGGGCTAAAATCTTATGAGAGCATAATATGGTAGGAAGGAATGCATGTGGGGAATATCTGCATCTGGTTTTAACTAACTGTAATTCAGTTAAATCATGAGTTTTCCCCATTGGTATGCATATACTACAATTTGCAATTTGCGCAACGCTACTATTCATTGAAAAATTGTCGGCAGTATAAAAAAAGATTGTTTTTAAGAAAAAATTAATAAATTGGTATTACAGTATTAACAAAAAGCTACTGATAAATATCACTTCAAAAAGACATAATGATGTGATGTTATGCAACTGAAAAATAGAGTTTAAAAACACCAAATTAAAGACACCATATGAGAAAAAACTTTACAATCTTTCCCACATCTCACCCACTACATAAATGGACTCTCCCAATGAATAATCGATGTTGATGCATAATCAATAGTTGCAAACGTTTCCCCCCTAATCTTGTTTTTCAAGAATGTGCGATTTCAGATGAAAAATTTAACTAAAAACATCATATATGAATCGAACATTTACAACGCGAAATTTAATTACGCGAAATTTTAACAAAGCTTTTAGCTTAATACTGTTTTCGACAGTATTATTTTCCACGTCATTGCATGCTCAAGTAGCAGCAACTCTTTTTTCGGACACAATTCTTACATACACCCCGATAACGGGTGGAACAGTTGTATCGGCCACATGTACGGATGACGATAATCAGTACGCCCTTCAACCAATCGGCTTTTCTTTTCCATGGAACGGAGGAGTGCATACTCAAATTGGTATTAATGCCAATGGGTGGCTTGCAATGGGTGGCTTAGCCACAAATAATTTTAGTAACTATAGCCCATTACAAGGGATTGTAACATCAACAACCCAAGGGAATATTGTTGCAGCTCTTGCTAATGATATTCAAGGTAAATCAGCACCTTGCGGAGAGGTTCGCATACAAACAATCGGTGTTGCTCCTAATAGGACTTGTGTGGTTCAATGGTCAAACATTGCCAGATACCAAAGTGTTAATAACCCTTTAGACACATTTAATTTTCAGATCCGTTTAACTGAAACAGGCCAGGTTACCATTATGTATGGGTATATGGCAATTAATGGTTCAGGGACTTTTGCTATTGGGGTTAATGGAATTGCTGCAACAGATTTTGCTACCAGAACAGGAACATTTGATACCCTCTCTACAGCCGGTCCTGCTAACTCAAGTTTAATGACAATGTCTCCAACGAATAAGCCTGTTTCCGGCTTAACTTATTCATGGACATTTCCACCAATGGTATACGGATCAAGTACAACTTCGAAAGCAGCAGGAAATTCTGTGCTAAGAGGTGGTTTGAATCAATCCGTTATCAGAATAGAAATTACCACTGCGGGTCCCGCTTTTCCACTTTTGTTGACTCAGTTGAACTTAAATACAGTGGGAACAACAGCAGCATCTAATATAACTAATGCTAAAGTATTTTATACAGGTTTAAATCCTTCTTTTAATTCCAGTACACAATTCGGTACTGCCTATGTTTCGCCAAGTGGCGCCTTTTCTATTAATGGTTCACAAGCCTTGCAAGAAGGTGTTAACTATTTGTGGTTGGCTTACGATATTAGTCCAACTGCGCCATTTACCAATGTGGTAGACGGAGAATGTGTAGGATTTACGCTGGGTGGAAATGCTTATGTGCCAACGGTTACGGCACCTGCAGGCGATAAAATAATTTCATCAGCTTTATCAGGAACTTATACAGTTGGAGCATCGGGTAATTATACAACCCTTGGAGCTGCGATTTCAGATCTGGCGAGTTTAGGTGTAGCATCAAATGTTCAGTTAACGTTAATTGATCCTATCTATAATACATCTACAGGTGAAAGTTTCCCAATCACCATTCCGGCTATTCCGAATGTTTCTTCAACCAGAACTGTAACCATCAGACCGGCAGTATCTAATATGCCGGTAATCAGTGACAGTAATGCAACAGCTATTTTTATCTTCGATGGAGCTAAATATGTTACAATTGATGGAAGATGGACTACTATTGATGTAGCCAGAAACATTTCTATTGAGAACAGAAGTATAAATGCAACTGCAACAGTTGTTCGTTTTGTGAATGATGCTGTTGCCAATACGCTAAGAAATACTGTTGTGAGAGGGGCAAATAATAGCACCAATACTGCAGCACCCGTTTATGGGTCTGTGTATATTGGAAGAACAACAGTTGCGATTGCAGTAGGTAACGACAGCAATACTATCAGAAATAATTACATTGCCCGTTCATCAAACCTTCCATATACAAAAGGAATTGTATCAGACGGACAATCATCCATTTTCCAAAATGACGCAAACACTATTGATTCAAATGAATTTAACGGGTTTGTCCAAAATGGTGTTTTGGTTACTCCAAACAGTGCCGGTAACGGTAGTTTCTGGAAAATCAATAGCAATAGTTTTTATGACACTGCGTTCACCACGTCAACGTTAACAGCTATAACCTGTATCAGTTTCAATCCATCTACCAATTCTAACTCTAATGGAAACATTATAAATGGAAACTTTATTGGAGGTAATGGAGCAGGTGCACCTATGGGTGCAGGGCAACGTTGGGTAATTACCGGAGCAATTGGGTTTACAGGTATCCTTACAACTTCAGGTACAGGAGCCGGTGTTCAGATTACCAATAATACCATCAGAAGCTTACGTGTAATGAATATTTCCAACACGAGCACAATCATTGGTATTAATCCGGTTAACCCCGGTGTTACTTTGGTTAGTGGCAATATGATTGGTGATCCTGTTGATACAAACAGTATCCTTACCAATACCAATAGTGTATTCTTAGGAATTACATCAAGTACTGCGAATGATTTAACGGTAACCAACAACACAATATACAATGTGAATGCGGCAGGTTATGGCTCATCATGTGCTGTAAGAGGTATTGTTATTGGTACAGGATCAAACAACATTTTGAATGTATCGAATAATACTATTCGTGCAATGAGTACGCGTTCAACAAGTACAGGAACAACTACCGGTGCTCCATGGAATGGAATTGTGATATCATCTTCCAGTCCGAACCAAACCATCACTAACAATATAATTGGTGGTTCGAACTTAAGTGATTCATGTGCCGTATACTATGGTGCTACAGCGGAATTAACTGCTGCAGCTGTTAGTGGTGCGCGCATGTATGGAATACTGGTAACTGCCGGTACCAATGTTATTACCGGTAACAGTATCCGTAGCTTGTTCAGTCAGTCGAATAGTGCCAATACTTCCAATACCACACCTAATATTATGGGTATCTCGGTTTCATCCGGAAGTAATAGTAACTTGATTCAGAATAATGTAATGGATAGCTTTATTCTACGCACACCTTCTGTTGGCAATAATATTATTGGTATCTCTTTATCTTCAGGAGGAGCTATTACCAATAACAATTCTATCGGTAATTTTATGTCGGCAAGTACCAGCACAAGTACCGGTACCGGTGCTTCAATTACCGGTATTAATATTTCTACTTCCACTCCACAAACTGTATCTAACAATACCATTTTTGGATTTAACAATGCAGCAAACGTAGCGTCACAAATCAGTGGTATTGTATATAGCAGTGGTTCAGGGCATATTATTCAGGGTAACACTATTCGTAACCTTCGCTCTAATTCTACATCGGCAACTGCTATATTGGGAATAAACAACCTAACATCCGGATTGAATAATCTGGTAACGGCTAATACAATCCACTCTTTGGTGTCATATAGTGTAGGAACAGGAACTCCGGGTATGATCGGTATTGTATATAACGGATCGACTACGATTGTTGGAAATACAAATAATCAGGTGACCCGAAACTTAATTCACAGTTTTGGAACAGACAATACCGGAACAGGTAGTGTAACGATGACGGGTATTCAAATTTCAGCAGGAAATAGTTTAACAGCAAACAATATC
>JAZKGH010000152.1:0-3862 GCA_040386055.1 Bacteroidota bacterium | reverse complement strand
CAGGGACCTAGTGATTAACAGTCACTCGCTCTAACCAGCTGAGCTATCAAGGAATATTACCGATTTTCAAATGTCAAAGTCTGTTGTTACTCGCCCTAACCTCCCGATAGCTATCGGGAGAGCTATCAAGGAATATTACCGATTTTCAAAAATGTCAAAGTCTGTTGTTACCCGCTCTAACCTCCCGATAGCTATCGGGAGAGCTATCAAGGAATTTCCCTTTAAGGGGATGCAATGATAGGATATGAAAATTAAATACGCAATATTTGCCCCGAAAATTTTTAAAAATAATTTATATGAGTTTATTAGTTGTTGGTAGCGTGGCGTTTGACGCCATTGAAACACCTTTCGGAAAAACAGACAAAATTGTAGGTGGTGCTGCTTCTTACATTGCATTGGCTACTTCATACTTTACAAAAGGTACCAAATTGGTAGCTGTAGTAGGTGAAGATTTTCCGCAGGAATTTATCCAAACCCTGCAGGACCGCGGTGTTTCCACTGAAGGATTGCAAATTAAACAAGGTGAAAAATCTTTTTTCTGGAGTGGAAAATACCACACTGATATGAATTCGCGTGATACGTTGGTTACAGAATTGAATGTATTGGGCAATTTTGACCCGATCATTCCTGATTCGTATCAGGGTTGTGAATATTTGATGTTGGGTAACCTCACACCAGCAGTTCAGCAAACAGTGATGAACCGCTTGGTTAAACGTCCGAAACTGATTGTGATGGATACCATGAATTTCTGGATGGAAATTGCGATGGATGATTTAAAGAAGACCATCTCTATGGTAGATGTGTTGACCATTAATGATGAAGAAGCACGCCAGTTGTCGGGTGAATATTCACTGGTAAAAGCGGCTGCCAAAATTCAGGCAATGGGCCCTAAATATTTGATTATTAAAAAAGGAGAGAACGGGGCCTTATTATTCCATGGTAAAGAAGTGTTTTTTGCACCTGCATTGCCGTTGGAAGAAGTATTTGATCCAACAGGAGCAGGTGATACGTTTGCCGGTGGATTCATCGGATACCTTGCCAAAACAGATGATATTTCGTTTGAGAACATGAAAAATGCCATCATTTACGGATCGGCAATGGCTTCATTCTGTGTGGAAAAATTCGGAACCGAGCGTATAATGGATTTGAAAGAAAATGAGTTACAGGCCCGTATCGAGCAATTCCAGAAGCTTGTAAAGTTTGGTGCTTTATCATTTTAAGCATTTGTTAAAACAGCATCAATTGTTACATTTGCCCCACATTATATTAAAGTAAGATTACTATCATGTCAAAAAACACAGCAACACACAGTAACGACAATCCATTTGAATCAATGATGTCACGTTTCGATGAGGCAGCACGCATTATTGGATTAGATGAAGGTTCATACAACGTATTAAAATCACCCCAAAAATCAGTGATTGTTTCTATCCCTGTAACTATGGATAATGGTTCGGTTCAGGTTTTTGAAGGATTTCGTGTAGTGCATAATGCAAACCTTGGTCCGTCAAAAGGTGGTATCCGTTATTCAATGGATGTAAACTTAGATGAAGTAAAAGCGCTTGCTGCCTGGATGACCTGGAAATGTGCTGTAGTAGGTATTCCTTACGGTGGAGGTAAAGGTGGTATCAAATGTGATCCACGTTCGATGAGCAAAGGAGAGTTGGAAAGGATGACACGCGGATACACTGATCTAATGGTGGATGTATTTGGTCCCGATAAAGATATTCCTGCACCGGATATGGGTACAGGTCAACAAGAAATGGCCTGGATCATGGATGAATATTCCAAATTGGTTGGATACTCTTCACCTGCCGTAGTTACCGGTAAACCATTGGTTTTAGGTGGTTCATTGGGTCGTGTAGAAGCTACCGGTCGTGGAGTAATGGTTTCAACCCGTTCGGCATTATCTAAATTAGGTATCAGCCCGATTGGATGTACTTGTGCCGTACAAGGTTTTGGAAACGTTGGATCTATTTCGGCTAAATTATTGCAAATGCAGGGAATGAAAGTTCTTGCTATCAGTGATGTTACCGGTGGATATTTCAATCCTGAAGGTATTGATGTGGATGCTGCAATTGCTTACCGAGATGGTAACAATGGTACATTAGAAGGATTCAAAGCACAGCGCATCAGCAATGAAGAATTATTGGAGCTTGATGTTACCGTATTGGTTCCTGCCGCTATGGAAAACCAGATCACTCCGGATAACGCAGATAAAATTAAAGCTAAACTGATCGTAGAAGGTGCGAACGGACCAACTGTAGCAGGTGCAGATACGATTCTGAACAAAAAAGGAATAATGGTAGTTCCGGATATCCTTGCAAATGCAGGTGGTGTAACGGTATCATACTTCGAGTGGGTTCAAAACCGGTTAGGTTATTTCTGGACAGAAGAGCGTGTATACCGCAGAGCTGACCGCGTAATGAAAACTGCATTTGAAGCTGTTTATGCAGCATCTCAAAAATACAATATCAGCATGCGTATTGCTGCTTATGTGGTTGCAATTGCCAAAGTTGCTGAAGTAGAAAAACTACGCGGTAAATTTGGTGTGTAAGCACTAATCATATTACTACAGCCACAGATTAGCACAAAGGTTTCTTTGTGAGAGTCTGTGGCTTTTTTATCATTATATAAAACAACAAACTATGTTACACAGAGAAGGAAAAGCAACCATCATGATTACCCTTATCGGGTTGTTTATACTGAATGGTCTTATTGGATATTTATTACCGGAATGGGTAATCATCCAAAATATTGTTATAGGATTATCCATCGTTTTCCTCATTATCATTTTGCAATTTTTCCGCAACCCATCCATCAAACCTACTTTAGGAGATAACTTGGTAATCTCACCAGCCGATGGTAAAGTGGTGGTGATTGAGGAAGTAATGGAAACAGAATACTTTAACGAAAAACGTTTACAGGTTTCAGTGTTTATGTCACCTTTTAATGTGCATGTAAACCGCAATCCTGTGGGTGGGGTAGTAAAATACTTCAAATACCATCCCGGTAAATACCTGGTAGCATGGCACCCAAAATCGTCAACCGAAAATGAGCGTACCACAACCGTTATTGAAAACCCGGGTAAAGTGCAGGTATTGTTCCGCCAGATAGCAGGAGCGTTGGCTAAACGTATTGTGTGGTATGTTAAAGAAGGACAACCGGTACAACAAGCCGGAGAAATGGGATTCATCAAATTTGGCTCACGTGTTGATATTTACTTACCATTGGATGCTAAGATCAAAGTTGAACTAAACCAGGTAGTAAAAGGCGGACGTACTATTCTAGCGGAGCTTAAATAAGTCGTTTGGTAATGATAAAGCCGCAGATTACGCAAATTCAATTATTTAAATCTGCGTAATCTGCGGCTATCAAATCTGTTTTTAACACGAAGCACTTTTTTATTCAAAATTCCGTTATATTCGAGTAACAAATTAAACACCAGATCATATGAAAAAATTATTAGCACTATCAGTATGTATAGTTTTAGGTTTTGTAGCCGCAAATGCACAAACCCCAACTAAAAAACCGGCACAACCGGCAGCTACAACAGCACCTGTTGCGGTTCAGGCGGTTTCAGCAGTTTCAGAGGCAGCAGTAGTAGATGCTGTGGTAACAACAGAAACCGTAACAACAACTGTAAAAAAAGACGCTAAAAAAGAGTGCACCGCAGAAGAGAAAAAAGCATGTGCTACCAAATCAGGTAAAAAATCTTGCTGCAGCGAAAAAGCAAGCAAATAATCGATTTTAACTATAATTAAAAAAAGCCCGAAGGATTTCCTTCGGGCTTTTTTTAATAAGTTTAATCTGCCCCAACAATCAATCTATTAGGCAAATACATTCATCCATTCTGGTTTTG
>JAZKGH010000151.1:14830-23837 GCA_040386055.1 Bacteroidota bacterium | reverse complement strand
TAGAACGTTTGTAACACTTTTATCTTGTTACCCCCTCTTTCAAGGGGATGCAAAAGTAGACCCTTTTTCCATTTCAACAATACCCCCACCATTATTATTTAACTCTTCCCCTCCTCTTACCTATTTATCAACGACTTATTTTTTGCATAGCCCTTGATCTAAGATTCATCGGGGCCTTTTAGATCATATATATGTCAACCTTCGTCATCCTGCTTCTTAAGCATATTGAACCCCCGAAGGGGTTCTGCACAATGCCCCGTCAGGGATAGAAGTGGAAAGCCCGCAACCCGCTCTTTTGCAGTGAGGACTTGCAACGGATACTCCAGTCCTGCAATAGCCTTTGCTGTTGGTTGAATAGTAATTGTATACAAATAAAGCTACAGTACATAGCATAAAAAAAGTGGGGCTCTCGCCCCACTTTCGTATTATACATTCTCTTTTATTTAATCACATTAATCTTACTACTCAATACCTGCTGATCTGATTTCATATTCATAATATATAATCCATTATTGAGTGAAGATACATCTATTGACAGGTTATTGAACCCAAAATGCATATTCCTGTTTTGTGTAACAATTGCTTTTCCCGTCAAATCCATAATTTCAATTGTTATATCATTAGCTTTATTTGATTCAAATCTGATGTGCAATTCACTATTTGCGGGATTAGGATAAACAGCCAGAGAGTTGCTATTGATCATTTGCTCTGCAATACCTACGGACCATTTTGAAGACATTGTGTCTACGTTACCATCAGCCCAAACTATAAACAATTTAGCAGAATCCAATTGTTGTTTGGGCACCAAAGGATTAGGTACGGTATCGAATTTTGTAAACTGTTTGAATCCTGAAGTAAACACAAGACCAGCCTGACCTTGATAAGACATCAAATCACCGAACGCTGTTGTCATAATCGTATCAGCTGCAGCATCGGATACTTCAAATAGAACATCGTCTATTGCAGCATGCGATCCGTATCCGTGAAATCCTTGGTATGAATCATTTTTGGATAGGAACTGAATTTGTCCAATTCCACGAATGGTAGTTGATTGAAGATCGGTTACACCATGGAAATATAATAGGTCAACATTTTTACTGAATAGAGCAGTTTTTTTAGCCCCTTTGTAGGTTGCTATCTTAAATCCAATATCAATTCCATTAGGGTTTATGGCGAAGTTGGTTGGATTTGGTGTACGTACTCCACAAGCAACTGCATAATAATTTGTAAAGGAATCAAGCGCTAAAGAAGACATTGTATAAAATGCATCACCTACATTTAAACTATTGTTAGGAGCAACTGCAATTGAATATGGAACTAAAGCATTAAGGGTTGTGAATGCTGTTGCTGTTCTAAATCCTAAACCTGCGAGCGTTTTAACGCCATTAATATACACATCAACCATTCTATTGACTGTATCAGCACTGTTGTGTACAATTTGAATTTGAGCAGTTAGTGCTACCCATTCTACAACAGAACCATCACCGTAAGCAATAAATACTTTCATTGATTTTGCAGGTGTAGGATTACCTGTTGATGCATAAACACCGGATGTAAATACCACTGCGTTTTTTGTTCCAAGTGAAGCTGTACCCAATTTGAATGCTCCCTGAAACATTGAACTATCGGCAGATGTAATATTAAACAGCATGTTACCTAACGGGTTACTCGTAGTGCCTGTTACTATAGGCATAATTACTGAACCTGACAGCATATTATAAGAAATATCATCTCCTATTTTGGTTGCTCCTGTTCCAATTCTGTTTAAATCGAATCCCGGAGCATCAGGAACACCATTAACAAAGGTGAATTCGATATTGTTAGTTGTGGTTGCTGATTTGTGTGAATCAATTGAAACCCATGCTAACGAACGATCTAATCCTGCTGGATTGGTTGCATACGTTGTTGTATCCACAACTCCGGAAACAAATGCTAAATACGTTTTTCCACTATCAATTCTAAACATATCTACTTTAAGCAAACTTGTTGCTGCCGTAGTGTCTGTACTAAATTTCTTTGCAACTGTTATTACATAATCCCCTGAGTCGATGGCTATCATCTGAGTGGCTTTGCGGAAAGGCAAATCATTGGCAATACGCGTATTGTTTGCCCACACATCCACTGAATCGATAATATAATCCGGAGAGTTATGAATGATTTGAATTCGTGACGTTTGTGCTGTCACTTTTCCCACTGTTAACAGTAGAAGTGAGATCGCTGCTAAAATTGTAAATTTTACTTTTTTCATCTATTGGGATTTTATTTTCTCAATTGTTAATGCTGACAAATATAGAAATACATTTCTTATTTCAAGTGCCGTTGAAACTTAATAAGGTTGCTCGCATCCTTCCATTTAGATATTTATGCTCAAAATGAGTCAATAAATAATACTTTTGAAAACCTTGGAACCCTTCTACTAATGACTGAAAAACACGCAAACCATCTATTTGAGATTGCTTATAATCAACTGAATACACTGCAACAGTCGGCCGTAACGGAAACGGAAGGACCTGTTTTGGTAATCGCAGGACCTGGAACCGGCAAAACACAAATTTTGGCAGCACGCATTGCTCACATTTTGGCAACAACAGATACTCTTCCCGAAAATATCCTTTGCCTCACATATACCGATGCAGGAACCATTGCGATGCGTAAAAGACTTCAACAGTTTATCGGAGCGGATGCTTATCGTGTTCAGGTTTTTACGTTTCACTCGTTTTGCAATACCGTTATTCAGGAAAATCTCGACTATTTCGGATTGAAAGGATTGGATGCCATCAGTGAACTGGAGCAGATTGCTTATGTTCATGAAATCATTGACAGCTTTAGCAAGAGTCACCCATTAAAACGGTATACAGGAGATGTTTACTATGAGACCGATAAACTTCTTTCCTTATATGAGAACATGAAAAAGGAAAACTGGAGTGCCCCTTACCTATCACAGAAAGCAGATGAATATATTGCAGACCTTCCAAACCGGGATGCTTTTATATATAAGCGGGCTACCAAAACGGCAAAAGCCGGAGATCTTAAACAAGCTGCAGTTGATTCTGAAATAAAAAAAATGAATGAGTTGAAAGCAGCAGCTCAAACATTTGATATTTACCAGCAGAAATTAGCTCTCAATAGCAGATACGATTTTGCTGATATGATTATATGGGTAATCAGTGCATTTAAAAACAAGCCTGAATTACTGAGCATTTACCAGGAACGTTTTTTATACTTTCTAGTGGATGAGTATCAGGATACAAGTGGTTCTCAAAATGAATTACTTGAATTACTCCTTAATTACTGGGACAAGCCTAATGTGTTTTGCGTAGGGGATGATGACCAATCCATTTATCGTTTTCAGGGAGCGAATGTTGAGAACATTGAGCAATTTATTAAAAAGTATACCCCTTTTACGGTCACGCTCGAAGACAACTACAGAAGCTCACAATATATTCTGGATGCTTCGCGTGCATTAATCTCAACCAATCAGAACCGTATCAACCCAAATAAACACCTTGTATCACATAATGAGACTGATACACCTTTACCTGAAATAAGAAGTTATTACAATACAACGCATGAAATTGTATGCATTGCTCAGGAAATTATCTCCTTGCAACAATTAGGCATTCCATTGAGTGAAATTGCTGTATTGTATCGTAAGCACAGCCAGGCGGATGAGATTATTCAATATCTGAAATCAAAAAATATTACTGTTAACGCACGCAAAAAAATGAATGCGTTAAATGAGCCTTTCATCCGAAAAATGATTCGCATTCTCACATACATTGAAGCGGAACATAAAAAAGCACATACCGGTGAGGCTTATATTTATGAGTTGTTGCATTATGACTTTTTCAATAATGATCCTATAGAGATAGCACGCATTTCAGTTGATGTTTACCGAAAGAATTTTAACGACAGAATAACATCCTGGAGAGAAGAATTGCGCAGTGCACATACACGAAAAAGTCCTGACCTTTTTAGCACGAAACAACAGGGTGAACAACTCTCTAAAACATCGAGGTTATTAGAAAAATGGATTAAAGACCGGGCAAATATTACCGTTCAGCAACTCATTGAAGCTGTTATCACCGAGAGCGGAATGCTTGTTTCTGCATTAAGCGGGCCTGACAAGATATGGAATATGCAATTGCTGCATACGTTTTTTGATTTCGTGAAAACAGAATGTTCCCGTAACCCCAGAACAGACCTGACCCGATTGCTGAATACCATTTTATTAATGGAAAATGAAAGCGTGGATCTACCGGCTCAACGTATCAGTTATGCTGAGGATGGTGTTCATTTTCTAACGGCACACTCCTCAAAAGGACTTGAGTTCAAGTATGTATTTATGATCGGGTGTACGACCAAAGCCTGGGAAAAAAGTTCAAGCAATCGTGACTTTAAACTTCCCGATACGTTGTTCACTATTGTATCGGAAGATGAGTCGGAAGAAAACAGACGTTTGTTTTATGTGGCCATGACCCGAGCAAAAACAAATTTATGCATCAGCTACCCCGAGCGCGACAGTAATGGAAAAGAGCTTGAGAAAAGCCGATTTGTAGCTGAGCTGGAAACGCAAGCAAATCTTCCTGTTGCAACACTTCATGCGAAAGATGAAAATTTGCTCGAATTTGAAACCGCCCTTCTGCAATCAAAACCGATAAGGGCTAAGAATGATATTTTTGACAATGAATTTGTTGATGAATTATTGGCTAAATACTCCTTAAGTGTAACTCATCTCAATAACTATCTGAAATGCCCCACTGCATTTTATTTCAACAATATTGTACGTGTACCGGCTCCATTGAGTGCTAGCATGACATTTGGAAGTGCCGTGCACCACGCATTGGAAATGTTGTTTAAGAATATGAATGCACATGCCGAAAAACAATTCGGAACAGCCGATGAGTTATACAATGATTTTAGGTGGTACATGCGCAAACATGAAGACAGTTTCACCGAAATAGAATTTAAACGCAGACTGGAGTATGGTTATGAAATATTGCCCAAATATTATAACAGATACATCAACGAATGGAATAAAATAACAAGTGTTGAGCGTAGTTACCGCAATATTGTGATGGAAGAAGTTCCCATGAATGGAAAACTCGACAAACTCGAATTTGATGGAAACGTGGTGAATGTAGTTGATTATAAAACGGGGCAACCTGATAATGCCAAGAAAAAATTTGACCGGCCAGATGGTGAAAAAATGTTGTTGGCTAAAGTGGCGGGCAAAGAGGTATTATTTGAAGACGAGTTTGGTGGAGATTATTGGCGTCAGGCTGTTTTCTATAAAATTCTGATGGATTATGATCAGACTAAAAACTGGGAAATGCGCACAGCCGAATTTGACTTTATTGAACCTGACAAGAAAAGTGGAGAATTTGTAAAACAGAGAGTAGCCATTACTCCTGAAGATGTTGGGGTCGTTAAACAACAAATTGTAAAAACATACAATTCAATTAAGGCTAAACAATTCAGCAACGGCTGTCAAAAGGAAGATTGCGTATGGTGTGGATTTGTAAACGACTACTATGCCGACAAATCGGTGAGCAGTATTGTATTGAAAGAAGCAGAGCCTGATTAAGCCAGAAAATCCTGAAAATCCTGTTCTAGCGTAACGAATAACTCTACAAAACGTATGTACTCTGCTTTAATTACCATATGATCCTTGGTCACACGGTCTCTTAAATATTCAAGTGCAAAACGGGTCATTCGTTCAATTTCGTTTTCATGCTGTTTAACTGTATGGCGCAAGGTATCAATTACTTCGCGTTGACGAATAAATTGATTTTGAAATTGCTCCACCTTCGGACCAACCTTCTTTGAAGTGCTCTCTTTTGCAAAGCCTGCTAATTCTTTCTCCATCACATTCAACTGAGCCTTGTAAAAATCGAGGTGCTTTAGCCATGTAAAATGCTCTTTCTCGATATTTGCTGATGATGTCATTGTTTCCATGTAGGAATTGCTTTTTTATGGGATATAAATATACAATCGTTTTTTAATTTTCCTAACTGATTGTGAGATTTTTAACCTCACTCACAGATAGTTACCCCCTCATTTACCCCTCATTTAGTTACTGACAATCAACAACTTAAATGCCATCCTAAATCATAAAAACTAAATGCTAAAAAAGATTAGTTTTGCCCAAAATTTTTAACCTAAAACAACAAATCGATGGATTTTAGAATTGAACACGACACCATGGGTGAGGTAAAAGTACCTGCCGACAAATATTGGGGTGCACAAACAGAACGTTCTCGCAATAATTTCAAAATCGGACCTGAAGCCAGCATGCCCAAAGAGATCATTTACGCATTTGCGTATTTGAAAAAAGCTGCTGCTCATGCCAATTGTGATTTAGGGGTGTTGAGTGCCGAAAAGCGTGATTTGATTAGTAAAGCTTGTGAAGAAATATTGGAAGGTAAACTAGATGGCGAATTTCCATTGGTGATATGGCAAACCGGAAGCGGTACACAAAGCAATATGAATGCAAATGAAGTAATTGCTTACCGTGCACATGTGAATACCGGAGGTAAATTAACGGATGAGCAAAAAGTATTGCATCCAAATGATGATGTAAACAAATCGCAATCGTCAAATGATACCTACCCAACTGCTATGCATATTGCCGCCTATAAAATGGTTGCTGAAACAACTATTCCTGGAGTGTTGAAATTGCGCAACACACTGCATCAAAAAGCGGAGGAATTCAAACATATCGTTAAAACAGGACGTACCCACTTTATGGATGCTACTCCGCTTACATTGGGTCAGGAGTTTAGCGGTTACGTGCAACAACTTGACAACGGTATGCGAGCTTTAAACCTTGCTTTGGAAATGGTTAAAGAACTGGCTCTAGGTGGAACAGCCGTTGGAACGGGGCTTAATGCGCCTAAAGGATATGATGTATTAGTAGCTAAAAAAATTGCCGACTTTACAGGTCTTCCATTTGTAACAGCTCCTAATAAATTTGAAGCTCTTGCTGCACACGATGCAATGGTTGAATTAAGCGGAGCTTTGAAAAGAGTAGCCGTGAGCTTGATGAAAATTGCAAATGATATCCGTATGCTTTCATCCGGACCACGCAGTGGAATTGGTGAAATTATTATTCCCGATAATGAACCGGGTTCATCTATCATGCCGGGTAAAGTTAACCCAACCCAACCGGAAGCCATAACAATGGTAGCAGCCCAGGTGATAGGTAATGATGTGGCTGTGACAATTGGCGGAACCAATGGACATTTTGAATTGAATGTATTTAAACCGCTTATTGCCGCCAATGTATTACAAAGCGCTCGTTTAATTGGTGACGCATGTGTATCCTTTAACGATAATTGTGCAATCGGCATCTTACCCAACAATGATACCATCAAACGTCATTTAGAGAATTCACTGATGCTGGTTACAGCATTGAATCCACATATCGGTTATGAGAATGCCGCTAAAATTGCCAAGAAAGCTCATAAAGAAAACAAAACCTTGCGTGAAGCAGCTATTGAATTGGGCTTGCTAACCAATGAACAATTTGATGCCTGGGTGAAACCGGAAAACATGGTTGGTAATTTGTAATTCAGTAAGTACAGAGTATCACAGTATTATTTATACAACGGGCTGTCTCTTTTGGGACGGCCTGTTTTTTTTAGTATACTTGCCCGAATGGAATTGCTCGAACCCATATGGAAAGGACTTATTACAGGCTTGATGTTTACATTAACGTTTGGAACCGTTTTCTTTTCATTAATCCAAACAAGTGTTAAGCGAGGCTTGAAACAAGGCTTGTATATTGCAGGCGGGGTATTATTAAGCGATTCCTTTTACATTAGTGTTGCCGTATTCGGAAGCTCTTTCATTGTAGATAAGATGGAACACTTTGATCATATTATCCGGGTTATTGGCTTTTCTTTCCTGCTCATTTTGGGTATTCGCTCCATTATCAAAAAGGAGAAGCCGCATGATGAAACCCCTCCGGCCGAGAAAAAAGGAATTCTTTACATTATGAAAGGAATTATGCTCAACAGTATTAACCCAATGGTGTTGATAGCATGGCTGGGTGTTGCCACTTATGTGGAAACAGTGAATCATTTCAGCTTTGATCAGGTTGTGTTGTTCTTCAGCATTGTGCTTACCACAATGTTCAGTAGCATGTTTGGTATTTGTTATTTCGCCCGTAAACTGAAAGATGTGTTATCTCCGGCCAATATGCACCGCCTGAATGTGTTTTCGGGGATGGTATTTATTGTTTTTTCCCTGATAATTATCTGGCCGGTACTCCAATCCTCCCTTTTCTAAAAAACTTGATTTTTTCTTAATAAATCTTAAAGATTTAAGGGAAAGCAACCTTTTTCAGAATTTCGCGTCTTTTACAGTAAAGTTAACCCACCCATGAACATTTTAGTATACTCTGCTGACATCACCTTTATTGAGCGTTTATCAAAATCGTTACAATCCGTATCCTATTCCCTCATCCATTTTAATAACAGAAAGGAAGCTATCAACTTTGTTTGTAAAGACAATGCCATTCTGTCTGTTATAGATGAAGAAACTGACGGAATTGATTTTTTGACCGCGCTCAAGCTCATTGACGAGCAATTACCTGTATTATTTGTTTCCGCAGCTAAAAATGTGGAGATTAAATTTAAAGCATTTGAATTAGGTTCGGATGATTGTGTTGATAAAACCATTTCAGAAAGAGAATTGTACCATCGCATTCAGTCCATCCTTAAACGTTCAAGGATTGAAACCATTCACCACGATCTTGATAATCCAGTGTCCATTGGTGCATCTACAATGGATTTTAACAAACGCCATTTTAACTGCAAAGATCAATTGATTCAATTGAGCCGTAAGGAGGCCGACTTGTTAAAGATGTTGTATTTAAACAAAGGCAGGGTACTTAGCCGAGAGGACATTTTAAAAGAAGTATGGAAAACCAGTGACTACTATGCTTCCAAAAGTATGGATGTTTATTTGACCAAGTTGCGCAAGATCCTTCAAAACGAAAAAA
>JAZKGH010000151.1:0-14820 GCA_040386055.1 Bacteroidota bacterium | reverse complement strand
TCAGAATAACGAGAATTATCACAATGAAAAGATAATTTAGTAATTGGAATTTCTGGTGGAAATTGAATATTATTATCATTCATTGTCACATTGTCAATAATGGTTGAGCTCAAAAACATTCATGGAACAGGTTATATTTTTTCGGTGAACTAGAATTCCTTTCTACAGAGATAAACTAAAACGGCTGATGGATTAACCCGTCAGCCGTTTTGTTGTAATACCAATGTAGAATGCTTTTGCTATCTGATTACTCATCTCAATAGCCTTATGCAATGGCAAGTTGCAAACTTGCTTGTGTAAGTTAGAATGTACAGAGCATATGTTCCGCTGATTAAAGTTTGTAACTTGCCACTCTATTTTCGTGATGATTGTAAAACAGATGCCCTCACATACACTGGATCAGACTATTCATGTCAATTGTATTTGTTTCTGTACAAACAAAAAAGGCTGATGGATTGCTCCATCAGCCTTTTTCCGTTATGCAATTGAACTATTGCTTGATGAGTTTCACAACTTTGCTTTCTCCATTTACAGACAGTGTTACAACATACACTCCCATTTCCATACTCTCTAAGTTGTTCATGTCAATAACATTCATTCCTCTGGTTGCGCTTATTGCTTTTTGTGCAACCTTTCTTCCCTGCAAATCTGTTATCTGTAACGATACTACTCCATTGTCAGGAGCATTAAACGAAATACTAAATCCATCTTCAAAAGGATTCGGGAAGGCTGAAATGGTATTCAACTCCTGATCTGCATCCTGTTTCACCGAAACGATATCTGAATAAGCAAATACTCCGTTTTTATCCAATTGTTTTAAACGATAGTATAACTCTTTGCTTCCTGATTCGGCAAATGCTTTTTGATCCGTTAACTTGTAATCCAATACACGATTGCTATTTCCAGCTCCTACTACAAAGTCAACTCTTTCAAATGATTTTCCATCAACCGAACGCTCTACGTCAAACCCTAAACAATTGGTTTCACTAGAAGTTGACCATTGAACAATCACATCATCATTTGAGCGCGTTGCAGTAAGCGAAACCAACTCAACCGGCAGTGGATTGGAAACATCGGTTCCTGTAAAATTCCAGTTGTTGATTCCTGTGAAGGTAGTTGAGTTAAGTATTTTAGCAGTTGTATTAACAGTAGATGCTCCATCAAAATTCCAAACCGAAACTTTGTACATGGCTATTTTCAGATTTGCTTCAGATGACACATTACCTAATAAGGCAGGCTCGTAATTCATGTTCATCGTGTAATTGAATCCTGAACCACCTGTTGATGTAGCAGCAATGTACCCGTTCATTTGTGTTTTACTTGCTACCAGATTTGGTGCATTTACACCTGTATAATACATAAGGTTAACAGTAGTTGGAACCGTTCCTATGCTTCCCCAGTTAATGGTAGCAACCGGCCTTCCTGCAAACATATACGTTGTTGATGTACTTAAAGCAGGTGAAGATGATGCAGTTGCAGCCGGAGGAGTAGTTGCCGTGTTAAATTCAACTGATCCGATGTCCGTTCCAAAACCAAGTGTGGTTCCTCTTGTGGTTCCTGCATAATCAATATTAATTGAATTTGAAGCTGTACCTGCAATTCCTTTACCATTTAAATACCATGACTCCGCATTGGTGGTAATCACACCTGTATTTCCATTCGCAATATCTGTAAACAAATTACTGATGTTTAATAATCCAACACCCACACCGGTTGTAAGACTGTACGAATTTCCATCTGAAAACGCTGTTGCCTTCCAAAGGTTAAAGTCACAGTTTGTTGCACCCCATTGTCCAACAGCTGCGTTTGAACTTGCAAGGAAATTATAATTAATCAATGCAGGATTCCATCCAGAACCTGTTGTGGTTCCCGACAATTGCTGATTAGCTGTGGCAAACTGAATGGCTGCACCTCCTGTACGGGCATTTACAAATACATTGTTGATGGCATTAATAGGTGTGATTATTTCAGTTGTACCGTTTGCTCCTCTTAAGAATGCATAACTCGACACATTACCGGTTGCACCCGTTCCACTAATAACTGCAGTGTTGTAATGAACATTTGCAACGTATGTGCCTGTACCTTGTATCCAAATTCCATTGCATTGCAATGGTCCGGCCTGGCCGTTACCAATTGAAATTTGATTGTTCACCACATCCACTTTATTTGCAGCCGATGCAATAATAATTCCGGCAGCAACAGCTGGAGTTGAAATCGAACTCATGCCTGATTGATTTTTGATTCCATAAATTCTGTTTCTGGAGATTACAGGAGAGTTGGCTGCATTCATTACAATACCTGCCGCAACTGAACTTACTGAATTGGTATTGGTAGCCTCAATATTGTATATATTGTTTTGTGTAATAGAAACTCCGGGAGAAGCTATTGCTGCAGCATTAAATATAATACCAGCTGCCGAAACCACACCATTTGTTGTTGCTGAAGAAGAGAATGATGACAAGTTGTAGATGTTGTTTGCACTGATATTCAATACTGTTGACAACACATGAAGGATACCGAACACCCCATTGTTTGTTCCATTATCAAGTACATTTAGATTGGCAATGGTATTATTAGTAATAGCAATACTAGGTGTAATTGAAACCGGGTTGCTGATAACCATACCACCCAGAGTGCCTAATCCTGCAATACCTGCCGATGAAGCCCTGATACTATTTGGCACTGTAGCTGAACCGATGGTGTTGCCGGTGATTACAGGTAATCCTGCAAAAGTATTAATACCGTAGAATGCTGCTGCGCTATTCGGAGAATTTACATAAATACCCTGAATTTTATTTTCGGTTATATTAATTACCGAGCTACCTGCAGTATTATTTACAAATATTCCCACATGTTGATTGATACCACTTAGCGAAATGCTATTGATATCAGTAGGGTGACCAATCAGATTACCATTACCGGTTGTTCCAACATTCACAGTCCCAAATCCAATATTGATTCCTATGAACCTGTTACCAGTATTCAAATTGGTTAAATTGATGTTTTGAATCCTGTTAGCATCAACCTGTGTTGCATTACCCAAACCTACGTTTACCACAATAGGTGTAAAGACAACATTACCGGCATTGATCCATGCTGCCCCTGTACAGTTTGCGGCTTGCCCTCCAATAAAATTACCATTGATTGTATTTCCGGTTGAATAAAGACCCGGAATAAAATTAATGGCAATCTGAGCTGTAACAGGATTTACTGAAAGATTATTATAGAAACTATTTCCTGTAATTACCCAATTGTTTCCATTACCGAAATTAGATGCTGCGATATTTAATCCAAAACCACTCCAGTTTAAGATCTCATTGTTCATAATCACATTACCACTGTTTGGTTTACCGTCACTACCCGATGAGTTGATGGCCGAAACAGGAACTCCTGCAGGCAATACCTGAGTGATATCGTTCCTGATAACACAATTAGAAATGGTATCATTGTCATTACCCTGAGTAAATGCAGTAGGACCGAATTGAATAACCCCGGCTGCTGCTGAAGGACTCACATTACCACCTTCTATTATGCAGTTGTGAACGCGGTTAGCAGTTGCATCATTAAAGAAGAAAATAGTTGCTGCTGCATTATTAGTGTTTCTAAACCTTAGCTTTTTATCGGTTGCAATACCTGTTATAACAGGTATGCCCGAAATTTTTATCCGGTCTGCTCCGTCAAGCTTAATTAATCCTGAGGATGAATTACCTGATAATATCAGTTCTGTAATAATAGCTGAATCAGGCTGAATGGTTACAACTGCCGAAGCAATAGCATTAGTATCGGAGAGTTCATTTAATCCTATCAATCCACTTTCATTAATACTGGATGTAATACGAACAGAAACATTTCCGGCAAGTGTTCTGCTATTTAAAAATTCAAACAGCCCTCCCAAATTGGTAAGAGAAGTATATGTTTGACCCACCCCTACTTTGTAAATAGTATTGGCAGGAATCGCAGGATAAATATTGTAAGAGTTCATAATAATCGGTTGAACAGATACCGTATTTACATTCGAAGC
The DNA here is from genome assembly GCA_040386055.1 of Bacteroidota bacterium. Taxonomy (GTDB): domain Bacteria; phylum Bacteroidota; class Bacteroidia; order UKL13-3; family UKL13-3; genus UKL13-3. The sequence goes on along the minus strand of JAZKGH010000151.1, from coordinate 10,799 downwards.
AACAGCATAAGGATTGGCTGATAATATATTTCCGGCATTATCCTGAGCAATTACATAATAACTGATATTATCGCCTGCAGTAACACCTCCCAACGCTGTATAATTAAAGGTAAATAAGAATGTGGCATTGGTTGCCGTTCCAACAAATGAAGTAGGCGCAACAGAGAAAAACGATACTCCGTCTTTCGAATAATACAATCTAGGTGCATTGGCACCGGTAGTCGGAATTCCTCCTGCATCTGTAATATTAACACCTGCCAATACTCTGGTTGAAGTACTACCCGAATTAGTCAATGGTGTGTAGGTAATTGTTGGAGGGAATGCATCCGAACTTACCGTAAATGCACCGCCATCTGCACCAATATCAGCCGGAGTACCCGAAGAACGTGCAACGCCATCAAAATCCACTCCTACGAGTGTACTGATAGCCGGATCCCCTGCACCTTCAGCCGGATTAGATGCTAAAAGATGTAAGTCAAGTGTAGTTGCGGTTCCGGTTGGGTTTATAAACTGAGGATTTACAAATGCTGTATTGTAATCAATTGCAGCAACCTGATTCCATCCACCGTTTCCTGTCAGATTTACAAAATCGGTAATCACGGCAGTATATCCTCCAACCATGCCACCTACTCCATTATAGAAATAGATATTATTAGTGGCTACATTATAGATTTGACGAAACACGCGAACAATATGATTTTTACCGGTTGCAGTACCGGTATTCGATACGGCATTAAAGAAAATGTTATTCTTAAGTACTAAATAAAATTGAGAATTTACCTCTCCAACAGTTTCAAAACTAGCTGTAAGTGATGAACCTGTTGCCGGAGCTCCTCCGACATAAACGCTGTTATGATAATAATTACAAGTACCTGTAAAACGTGCTGTAGCAGCTGAGCCACTTTGGACAATTCCTGTCACTGCATAAGGTCCCGAATAAGCTAAACCTGCCGAGTCAATACCGATCCGTACCATGTTATTGGCAAAGGTCGCAGCCGTTGCGTTGGTAGATCCACCTACATGAATCCCCTGCATAATACCTGCACCCAAAGTACTTAGTTTAAAACTGTGAATGAAGTTTCGGGTAATATTATTATCAGTGGAAACAGCAGCTCCGGCACCCGAATAAAACAATCCTACAATACTCACAGCTGATGCCGTTACTGAATTGGTATCTTCAAGTGTATGTATGATATTATTGCTAATGGTATTCACCTGAGGGGTGGTTGCATTTGCATAAGATAAACCAATAATTGCCGATAGATTACCTCCATTGGCAAGCGTTACCGTTTTGGTACTTACCGATTTGAGGTTGATAATGCTATTGTTGTTAATGGTCACACTAGGAGAAGTTACCTGAATACCATACATAGTAGATGCTACGGGAGTGGCATTATAATAAGAGAGATTTCTTACCTGATTGTTATTGATAGTTTGGTTCTGGGTAACAGATGAACATACAATTCCAATCATCGCAGCTCCCGTTGTAGTGCCCGCTGAAGTCGAATTTGTGAACATGTTGGTCACTGTATTTCCATTGATCACATTCTGCCCTGCTGTTGCATAAATACCAATCACTGATGTGACAGCGAGTCCTAAACTTTTGAAGTTATCAATAGTATTATTAGAGATCGTTTGATTGATAGAGGCCGAGGAAACACCTATTCCCTGCAAACCTGCATTGGTAAGTGTATTTGCATTCAACCCGCTAATAGTAAAGTTGGTAAGTGTATTGTTTGAAACATTCAGCATATTGCTGGCTGTTGTCACATTAATCCCTCTTATACCCACACCAGTACCCGTTGTATTTGTATTGGTAAGATTTGAAATAGTATTATTCGTGATAATCATATTACCACTAGCTGAAGTTATTATGCCGGCCATAATACCGGTACCTGCGGATACTATGCTATTAGCAACGGATGCGTGTCCGATAGTATTATTAATAACATTGTGTGCTCCATTTGTTGAAATATTAATTCCGGTAAATATTCCTGCAGTGGCCGAAGTTTGGGAGATGTTTTGAATAGTATTTCCGGAAATATGTGTTCCAAAATTTGATCCCGCAATGACACTAATACCTACCATCGCAACTGCTCCTGAATTTACCCAGGTTGCTCCGGCTGCCAATGGCTCTTGCCCACCAATGTAATTATTTGAGATAGTATCAAAATTAGAAAATGTACCCGGAAGGAAGTTAATCGCAGTTTGCGCTGTGGTTGGAACAAATCCGGTCATGTAAAAACTGTTATTGGTAATTTTAAAGTTATTTCCGTTTCCGTTGTTTACCTGAATACCATTGCTTGTCCAGTTATAAATCAAGCAATTGTTGATGGTAATATTGTTGTTCTCTTTTCCAACCGCTCCGTCAAATCGGAATGCATTGGCACAGGTAGATCCGGGCACCAATGTATTGTTACGCACCACGCAGCCATTAAAGGTATTGTTATCGTTTCCTGTGGTAAGGGTAGTAGCTGTGAAGAATACCGCTGCTGATGCTGCTGCTGTATTTCCACTTTCAATAATTACATTGTTAAATGTATTATTACTTGCATCATTTGTACATAACACTACGGGGTTAGCAGCATTGGTATTGCGCAGTATAAGGGATGTATCTGTTGCTACACCGGAAGGTGCAACACCTGAAATCAATACATTATCGGCTCCTGTTAATCGTATCATCGCTTGCGCAACAGCCCCTGATAAAACTCTGGTGGTGTTGGCATCAGGACGGATTCTTAATATATAACCATAATTGCCCATTACACCTCCTCCTATTTCAAGCCATTGGTTTAATGAAACAGCTCCCGACTCTGTAATATCAGATGTGATCAAGACATCCGTATTACCCTGAAGTACTCCATTATTAATGGCGTAAAACACTCCTTGCGGATCGTTTTGAGTAAGGGAAGCATATGTTTGTCCTGAACCTACCATAAGGGTAGTTGACAGTGGCAGTGTAATAATATACGAATTTGGTGTAGTTGGATGGGTTACAATGGAAGATGTACTGCTTGCATTTGCCCACAAAGGAGAGGATGCAATATTTACAGCACTATCTTGAGCTATTACATAATAATGTACTGTATCATTCGGAACAAGGCCCGACATTACGGCATCTGAATAGTCAATGGTAAATGACCATGTACCATTCTTAGCAGTTCCTCCAACCAAAGAACCTACTCTGGAAGTAAAAGATCCTGCCGCATTGCGCTTATAATAAATGCGGGGAAGATTACCCATATCAACTCCTTTGGCATCATATATTACAGCATTGAGACTGCGGTTAGTTAAACTTCCGGTATTTGAGAATCCGGTGAAAAAGGCAATAGGAGCAATTGAATCTGCTAATAAAGTAAAGGTAGCTGCATCAGCTCCAATATCTATTGAAGATGAAACTCTTGCTGTTCCGTCATAATCCTCTGCAACTCCCGTAACAGTTGTATCACCCATACCCTCTGCCGGATTAGTTGTTTGCAAATGCATGTTAACAGTAGTATACGTTCCGGCAGGAAGAATAAAACCAGGATTCACCGATCCACTTTGTGCATCCTGAAGTGTAGCACTTGTCCATGACCCTATTCCTTTTAAAGCAGTATAATCCGTTGTTGAAACTGCTCCAATAAAATTACTACCATTGGTTGCTGTAAACAAAATATTGTAATTCGATTTTACATTGGTAATCGAATTGGTTTTGATTGTATAATTTTTTCCCGTTCCTCCTGTTGGATTCATCGCATTTTGGAAAATATTATTTCGTATATCAACAAATGAAGTTGTTTGGGTGGATGGCAAATTGAAACACGCTGTTGTGGCAGCACCTGTTGACGGAGCACCTGCGATATAAATACTATTGTGGTAGATAGTATTGATAGCAAATGTTGTTGGAACCGATCTGATTCCATACATGTTATAGGCAGCGGTCGTTACAATTCCTGCAGAATCAATACCTAATCGAATCATATTATTCATACAGTTTGCATTTCCCGCAGCCAGAATGATACCCTCTAAAGTCCCTACAGCACTGGTTTGCAGTTGAAGCGTATTGATCGTATTTCTTGAGATAACTGAATTATTTCCAACCACTGTTGTACTTCCCGAAAACACAATACCTGCTACCGTTGGAGTACCTGTTGCAGATATATTTACCAATCGGTTAATTGTATTTTGAGATACCAACTGATTAAAGATGGAACTTTGATTATTGATACCCACAATGGATGGAGTGCTACCTGTTCCTAATGTTGAATTCGAGAAAATATTACGAATGGTATTTGACAGCAAATTATTTCCGGTGTTACCGCTAATAACTATACCATTGCACTGGCTTGCAGCAGAAGTTGCTACCATCATTGAATCTATTACATTAGATGTAATAATGGCTGTAGAACCTCCGGCATAATCAATTCCATTTAACGTGGCACTTGTGCTGGTTGAAGCAGAATTTCCGGTTGTACGGATACCGTATAGTGAGTTATTGAGAATAGTAGTGGCTCCGGAAGAAACAGCGATTCCGTTTACTTGTGACGCAACAGCTGCTCCACTCAATAATATAGACCTCACTGAATTGTTTTGAATTACATTCCCGTTGCTTGCTGAAGAACATAAGATACCATTAATACTGGCATTTGCAGCCGTTGTTCCTGTTGCTGCAGTTGTTGATATCAATCCGTTAATGGTATTACCCTGAATGGTATTGATACCTGCCGTTACTACTATTCCATTCATTCTTCCACCGGTAAGCGTGCTGGTCATAGACAACGGCTCAGCATATCCGTTACCAATTTTATTGTTGGTAATAAACTGGTTCGGGCTGCTCGCTGTTACAGCAATTCCATATACCGGAGCGGTTGATGTTGTTCCTGTAGTGGCCGCATTACTAATTAAATTTTTAATTGTGTTATTCGTAATGTTGAGCGTATTGATGGAAGCCGTTCCTACAAAAATTCCTTTTGCTCCTCCCGCGGTTCCTACATTATTGTGCAATAAATTGGTTATGGTATTGTTACTTATCGTAATATCAGCCGCGGTTGTACTATTTATGGCAATAAAGTCAATATTGGCTGTACTCAGCATTGAATCTATGATATTACTGTCCACGAGAATTGTTCCTCCGGTCGGGTTAATACCAAAACTTTGAACGGTAGCTCCCGAAAACGAAATTCTCCCGATCTTGTTTTTTGAAATGGTAGTTGCCTGTCCGGCATTTACGGTACATATAATTCCTCTGTATGTAACCGCAGCCGTATTTGACCAAACTGCACCACCTAATTGAGGAGCACTACCACCTATAAAGTTATCATTAATGATATTAGCTGTAGATAAAGATGTTGTTCCCGGAATAAAGTTAACCCCTGTCCATACGGTTGCAGTGGAAACAGCCGTATCGTAAAAGCTGTTATTGGATATATTCCAACCGCCACCATTACCGGTAGCTGTTACCAATACACCGGAGTTACTAAATCCATATATATTATTATTATTAATAGTATTCCGTGAATTTTGAACAGCTGCACTCAATCCGGAAGAGGCAATACCTACAGCTAAGGTATTTGCGCCCGATTTTGAAATATTACAGTTCGAAATGGTATTGCTGTCATTACCTAATAAACCGGTTGTAGTTCCAATAAAAATTGCACCTGCCCCAACACCTGTTCCTGTGTTTGATCCTCTCACGGTAAGGTATCGAAGCGTGTTCCCGATCGCATCATTTTGCAAACGGATCGCATTGGATGCAGTTCCAATTCCTGTATTCTCGATTGTTAATACTCCTGTTGTTCCAACACCACCGGGTCGTCCATCCAGTACAAAATAATCGGCTCCATTAATCACGAGTGTTGCGTCAATACTCGATGATGTTATCGTTATCCCCGTTGTTGCTGCTTCAGGTCTTAAAGTAAGAGTTGCTGTTGGAGATGCGCAACTAACACTTCTGTAATCAGCGATTACCAATGGATACACTTCTCCCGCACCGGTATAGCCACTCTGCAATTCTAAAATCACATTTCCACTAATTCCATATACGGCCATTGAATCTGTGGCTGCTTTAAGTGAAGGATAATTACCCGTTGGGCCCACACTTTTCGTTCCGGTAATGGGTGAACATGCCAATGTAGTAATTGTAGGAGAAAATATTGCATTGGGTTCATCAAGGTATCCTTCTGTAACGGGTACTATCTTATAGATATAAGATGTATTAGGAGTAAGGCCTGTTGCAGTATAAATGAGGCCTTGAGTTGATGTCACAAAATCATATGACACTCCGGCATTTGTCGAAACATATATACCGTAACAGGTTGTTCCTCCCGGAGAACTATGTACCCAGTTAAGAGTAGCTGAGGCCGTTTGCAAATCAGTTACCCCACTAAAAAGAAGTCCTGATCCTGTGATGGTTGGAGGAGTAAACGAAAATATTTGCCCCGTTGCCGGTTTCTGACTGATGGTATCCGCTACCGTAATCGTTGTTGTATCTGTAGCAGTTGCAGCTGCCTTAGTCACTGTAATATGGGTACCCACTCCTGTTCCAACAGCAGTAATACCAATCCCCGCACCAGTGGATGAATTAATAACTGCCCCTGACTCTTGTCTATAAACAAACTGAATTTGTCCTGTTGCTTCATGTAAAATACACTGAAACGAAATGGCGGGATTGAGGGACGCATAATCCCAAGCCCAATTTAACCATTGAGCTGTAAAAGTACGAGACCCGGGTGTGCCTGAAATTTTATACGAAAATGTTCCTTTGTCCAAATCTTCCCATAAAGGAGCAATAGTTGGTCTCCCGGCAACATCAGTTGCAATACCGGCCTGCATTACATTACCGGCATCATTCAGTGTTAATGCAGAAGCCCCTAATGAAATTCTTCCATTTGTAGTGGCCGACAAAACGGTGTATGCCTTACCCATGTAATAAAATGGAAACCCGATTTGGATGGCGTTGAACGCTCCTTCGTCAACAGCTGAAAAAGTTCCTGTAGGAATAGGAGCTACCGTAAAGGCTCCAGTTAAAGGGGTAAACGTCCCCATGGTGGGGGCAAAAATGTAGTTCCTGATTTGTTGGGATTGAGCCCGTAAGCCAAGAAAAATAATCATCACAAAAAGTACTTTTGTAACATGTTCTTTTTTCATAATAAAAAGGTTTATAAGGTGTTAAATTGTGGTGTTAAAAAATAAATAATAAGGTTAAAGGATGTGGTGTTGCCTTTCATCTATAATTAAATACTAATATAGAAAAAAAATCACTTTTTGATATCCGGTTTCCAATAAACCTATTCGTGATTACAAAAAAGGATCCGGTAATTGGCTTTTCTATCAATAAGATAACTAATTGATAACCTATACTTATACCATTTATACAGCTACTTATCGCACGAATATTCTATTCATACGATTGCGTTACTTTACTTTGATAAAGGGTAGATATTTAAGACTATTTAACAAAAAAAATATACGTGAGCGGAATTAGATGAAATTAAAAAGCGCTTAAAACTAAAAAGAATACCTGCTATCTGATTGATCCGGTTGAGAAATACTCAATTCTATTGAGTAATGTCTGTTATCCAAAAAGATAATTCAAAAAATCTTCGAGTTTACTTACTTCAACAATATTGATATTGCTCTTACCCTTAGGTATTTTATTAAATTTTGAAAGGTATACAGATGTAAATCCTAATTTCTCAGCCTCGCTGATGCGTTGTTCAATTCTGCTTACTGCACGAATTTCTCCACTTAATCCCACCTCTCCTATAAAGGCAATTTTGCTGTCTATTGAAACATTGTGGTAACTGGAAACAATAGCAGCCACTACCCCCAAATCAATTCCGGGATCTTCTACCCGCAACCCTCCGGCAATGTTTACAAATACATCCTGCATACCCATGCGTAAACCACATTTTTTTTCCAAAATGGCCAGCAACATATTGAGGCGTTTGGTATCATATCCATTTGAATTCCGTTGAGGTGTTCCATATACAGCAGTGCTTACCAAAGCCTGTGTTTCAATCAACAACGGCCGCATCCCTTCAATCGTTGCCGAGATGGCAACTCCACTCAATGCTTCATCACGTTGCGAAATTAATATCTCCGAAGGATTACTTACTTCACGCAAACCCGATCCCTGCATTTCATATATACCAATCTCACTGGTGGAGCCGAAACGATTTTTGGTCGTACGTAAAATACGATATACATGATGGCGGTCACCCTCAAATTGCAATACAGTGTCTACCATGTGTTCCAATAATTTGGGTCCGGCAAGCGTACCATCTTTGGTAATATGCCCGATTAAAAATACAGGCGTTCCGGTTTCCTTCGCAAACCGGATTAAATCTCCGGCCGTTTCTTTTATTTGTGAAATGCTTCCCGGTGTTGAGTCAATCAATTCACTTTGCAGAGTTTGAATAGAATCAATAATGATAATGTCGGGAGCCAGCGCCTCGGCTTGTATCGAATCAACCACCACAATATCGGGTTGTAATTCTTGCAATGCTTTTCCTATTTTTTGAGTAGATACTTCTGTAAATAAATAACACTGATCATTGCGAAACGGAAGACGTTCTGCACGCATCTTGATTTGAGTATCACTCTCCTCTCCACTGATGTAAAGTACTTTCTTGTCTGTAAATTGTAAGGCTATCTGTAACATCAGGGTGGATTTGCCTATGCCCGGTTCTCCTCCTATTAAAATAACACTGCCCGGTACAATCCCACCTCCAAGCACTCTTGAAAGTTCACTGTCCTTCACCTTATACCGCTCTTCACTTCCTTGTTCCACTTCTTTCAACAAAACAGGTTTCAACACTGAAAGGGAATGCGATTCTTTCTTCCACGTTTTTTTATAATCCGTTTTTTCTTTCTGGATAACTTCCTCTATATATGTATTCCACTCTCCGCAACTTGGACATTTTCCAATCCACTTACCCGATGATGCGCCACAATTTTTGCAGAAAAATGATGTTGAAACTTTTGCCATACCCCACGAATATAAGGCTATTCATAAGGCAAAAAAAAGCCCCCGATTTCTCGGGGGCTCCTCTTATGAAAATATCAACTTATAAAAATACAATCAGTAATAGCTGTTGTTTACAGCTATTATTGTTTGTTTACCTTGATCGTTTGTTTCTCACCATTCAATTCAATGGTTACGAAATACAATCCTGTTTTAAAGGCAGCTCCATCAATGGTAATGTTAGTACTTCCTGATTGAATAGCATGTGATTTCATATGCATTTCTTTTCCGGTGATATCTACCACACGAACTACTGCAGTTGCTTCAGCTCCTGAATGTACTCTTACTGAAAACTCGGTGTTGAATGGGTTCGGATACACTGTGTTTTTGTCGTCTCCTTCAATAGTAGTAATTACCACCACAGGTGAGTATGAATATTTACCATCCAGGTCTACTTGTTTTAAACGGTAGTAGATTGTTTGATTCAGATCCGCTTTTTCATCTGTGTAAACATATGATGATTTGGTTCCTTTGTAGTTTCCGATTGCATCTACATTTCCAATAGTTTCAAAATCCTCTCCGGTATACGAACGTTCGATCTCAAATCCACGGCAGTTGATCTCACTTGCTGTTACCCAATTTAAGTTCACCACATCATTGTTGCGTTTTCCGCCAAAAGATAGCAATGAAACCGGCAATGGAGATGTTCCGTTAGAAGCTACAGTGAACTGACCGAAAGTATCAATCATGTTGAATGTTACCGATGTTGTTAAAATAGAACCTGATGTTTTGTAGAATGTCCATGCACTATCACTGTTGTATCCTCTTCTGTATAAACGCAGAGCCGGATCCGAAACATTTAATTGTCCCAAGGTGAAAGTAAGCGTCATATCGGCAAGGAATGATCCCGGATTACCGAATGGTCTAACAACCCAATACCTGTTGTTGTAGATATGAGTTGCCGTTGGTAATGTATTAGGAGCATTGTTAATCTCTGTTAATGTCAGATCACATGCGTTATCAAATGCATCATAAACATTTAGCGTCATGGCACCATTGTAGAATGTTCCGCTCAGAACACCCGTCATGGTTAAACTTGAGTCACCACCCAATGGCATGGTAGCAGGAGCTATAGCAGCAGCTGTGTTTCTATAACCAACTGCTCCACCTACTGCATCGCCAAACAATGTGCTGCTCACACCTTCGTTCAACTGGATGTAGGTTGTTAAGCCTGGCTCTGTGCCGGAAAGCGTGCGGTGCATGTTTCTGCGCAGCGCTATCGAATCCAATGCTACAGTCCACAATCTTACTTCATCAATAGCACCCAATGTTGGGTATCCAAAATCCCATGAGTTTGCACCCAGGAATAAATCGGCAGCTGATTGACTGATGGTTGTTACAGTTGTTGAGCTCAAATATCCAACCAATGAACCGTTGATGTATGCTTTCACACCTACACCCGATTCCCATGTTACAGCCAAATGCGTCCATTGATTTGCAGGAATGGTATTGTTTGGTAAAGACACTCCGGTTGTGGTCATTCTCACCGAACCTGTTCCGTTTGCAACGGTCCATATTTCCGGATCAAACTTCGCTCCGGCAGTAAGGATACCAATACAAAATCCATTGTTCACATTTGATTTAGATACAAATTTCTGATCTACGGTATTTGAAGTTAGTTTAACCCAAGCTTCAGCTGTAAAGGCTGTTGTTGTATTACCAATCATTTCCGGACGTGAAGCAAAACGTATGGAACTTCCGGCAGGGTTTCCGGCAGTTCCGTTTGCGATCAACGCATTTCCGGCAACTTTAGAGATGGTACTTAATGCCACTATTGTAGTGTCATTGTTTT
>JAZKGH010000150.1:4054-11579 GCA_040386055.1 Bacteroidota bacterium | reverse complement strand
GCCGACGGAAATGGAAATGGCGCCGAGCAGGCCGCCGAATGCCTTGTTGTTCGCCACGTCATATTGAGTTTCAGATATTGGGTGATACGCATGGAAATATTGTGCATTTGTTTGAACGTGAATGTTCGATTCAGCGCAGGCACCAAAAACTGGTGGAAGAAGCTCCCTCAAGTTGTCTCACACCCGAAGTGCGTAAGAAAATGGGTGAGGCTGCTGTAAATGTAGCCAAAGCCTGTAACTATACCGGAGCCGGAACCGTAGAGTTTTTGGTGGATGAAAAATTGAATTTCTATTTCCTGGAGATGAATACCCGCTTGCAGGTGGAGCATCCCGTTACAGAACAAATAGTAGGATTGGATCTGGTGAAAGAACAAATCCGTGTGGCAAGAGGAGAGGCGTTGGGCTTTTCACAGGAAGACCTTAAAATTTATGGACACTCTATTGAATTGCGTGTATGTGCCGAAGATCCTGCCAATAACTTTTTACCCGATATCGGAAAACTGTTAACTTACAAAACACCCCAAGGGTATGGTGTGCGTGTAGATGATTCGTTTGAAGAGGGCATGGAGATCCCCATCCATTACGACCCCATGATAGCCAAGCTTATAACGTTTGGAAAAACCCGTGAGGAAGCTATTCAGCGTATGATCCGTGCAATTGACGATTACCGCATTTCGGGCATTGAAACAACCTTAACTTTTGGCAAATTTGCCATGCAGCATGAAGCGTTCGTGAGCGGAAACTTTGATACCAAGTTTATTGATAAATATTTTAAACCGGAATTATTGCCAATCCGTCAAACAGATGAAGCATTTGTAGCGCTGGCTGCAGGAACAGTATACAATCAGGAACGTAAGGCATCGGCACCGGATGTAGAAGGTGCGCGCAGCGAAAGCGCATGGAAACAAAACAGAAAGGCTTATTAAGCTGTTTAATCATTAGTTACATAAAGGAGAAACCAAGTGGCGTTTAGAGAAAAAGGATCTAAAATCATTATTAAAAATGCGGAGCAGATTGAAGGCATTCGCAAGAGCAGTCAATTAGCGGCAAGCTGTTTGAAGGAAGTAACACCGTTTGTAAAAGCAGGTGTTACCACCGAATACCTCAATAATTTTTGCCGCGATTATATTCGCGATCACAAGGGTATATCCGCTACAGTGGGGTATAATGGATACAAACACGAAACCTGTATTTCCATCAATGATGTGATTTGTCATGGTATTCCGAGTAAACAGGAATTGCGTGATGGTGATATCTTAAATATTGACGTTACCACCATTTTGGATGGATATTTTGGTGATACCAGTAAAATGTATACGATTGGCGGCATTACCGAACATGCCCAAAAACTCATTGATGTAACAAAAGAATGTTTGCGAATTGGCATCCTGCAATGCCGTCCGGGTAACCGTTTTGGAAACATCGGATATGAGATTAATAAATATGCTACATCCTTTGGATATTCGGTGGTGTATGAGTTTTGCGGACATGGGGTAGGCGTGCGTTTTCACGAAGAACCGGAAGTGTGCCATGTGGATGAAAAAGATACAGGGCCGATGATGGCTGCCGGAATGATTTTTACCATCGAGCCAATGATTAATGCCGGAAAAGCCAGAGCCAAAATAGACAAACATGACGGCTGGACCGCCCGCACGATTGACGGAAAACTTTCAGCTCAGTTTGAGCATACGATATTGATAACTCCTACACGTCCCGATGTGTTGACGGATATTGACGGGGATTTTCCTAAGCCTTAGCGGTAATTTAGGCTTGTTAGGCCTTGCAGTGGTCTGACGCTGGATGCGTCTGACCACCCCACGCGTTATCAGTAAAACGTATATTCGTAAGTGTAAATCCTGTCGGCAGATCTTGGAGAACCACTTGTCTGCTTTTGGTATTCAGCTTCCCGCAGTCCTTTTTCAGTGTAAATAAAAGTGTGCTCATACTCCGATGTTGCGAAATCCTCTGCTTCTTGTGAATCGTAATAAGAGATTATTTCTTTATCAATATATCCTTTGATATTATATCCAATGGTTCGTATTTGGATCTTGTAATTGAACAGGTGTTTTTTCTCGAGTATCAATCTTGCAGATGAGTCATATGCATAAATGGTTTTAAGGGAACCTGATTTTGCTGTTTGTTCAATACGCTCAATCACTCTGCCATTGCGGTCATATCTGTATTTGATCTCACCATTGAAATTACGGCTTAACAATCCAGTTGAATTATAGGAATATGTTTGAATATCAACTAAGGAATCTTTTTTATTGTAATGAATGTCTTGTTCTTTTAGTAACTGCCCTTTACCGTTATAAAAAAAGTATTCTTTAATGGAAAGGGTGTTGAGATGATTGTTAAACGAAGTTCGTTTGATCATCTTTCCATCCGAATCATAAAATTCGGTATAGGTCATGGATGGAGATTTGCTGTTTCCAAAATATGTTTTCATGATGGCTGTGCGAACCTTCCATTTTTTTGCCAGCGTATCAGCAACGGAGGTGTTTTGTCCGCTGGCAAATATGCAGAGCAACAAAAGGGAAATAGTCAATATGTATGAAGTCTTCCGCAAACCTATAGCGTTTTAACTTCCTTATGACGAAAGCACTCTTTTACATGATCATTCACCATGCCGGCTGCCTGCATGTAAGCATAACAAATGGTGCTTCCTACAAATGTAAATCCACGTTTTTTCAAATCTTTACTCATGGCATCACTCTCAACTGATGTGGCAGGAATATCACCGCCATTTCGTTTGCCCTGAATAGTTTTTCCGTTCACAAACTGCCAGATATACTTATCAAAAGAACCAAACTCTTTTTGCACTAACAGAAAGGCCCTTGCGTTTTTAACAGTACCAGCAATTTTTAACCTGTTGCGGATGATACCTGTATCCTGCATCAATTGTTCAATATGTTTGTCGGTGAACTTGGCTACTTTGCTTACATCAAAATTGGAAAACGCATTTCTGAAGCCTGTTCTTCTGTGCAAAATGGTTTTCCAGCTCAATCCTGCCTGAAAGGCATCGAGTATTAGAAACTCAAAATGTTTGCGATCGTCATGTAAGGGAACACCCCATTCGTGGTCATGGTATTCGATCATGAGAATATCTTCAGCGGGCCAGGTGCAACGTGTTTTCATGTATTTAGACGGTGTCATATGATTTCAAGATTATGGCTTAAGGATAAATCAACTGCATCATCGTCACATCCAATATCTGTCCGAATTTCTTCCCAACCTCCTGCATCACACCCACGGTTCTGAATCCGAATTGTTCATGCAGGTAAATGCTCTTGTCATTACCCTGACTAATGCGGGATAGCACACAATGCAAACCACCTTCCTTACCTGCTACAATAATGGCTTCCATTAATTGTCTGCCAATACCCCTGTTGTGATAAGGCGGTAATATGTATATAGAGATTTCGGCTGTGTCGTCATAAGCGCAGCGGTCGCTCCATTGGGTCATGCTGGCAAATCCTGCAACCACACCATCCACTTCGGCAACTACTACAGGATATTTATCAGAATGGTTGCGCAGCCATTCTTCGCGGTTGGCTACTGATTTGGTTTCGGTATCGAAAGTAGCGGTAGTGTTTTCGATGGCCTCGTTGTAAATGGTGGCAATCGCTTGGGCATCGGATAATATGGCTTTTCTTATCTTCATATAAATAGGAAAGCAAGTTATGGATTTTTAGAGAAGTTGTAAACCATTGAAATTTGGGAAGGCAAGTTGCAAACTTGCAGGTGTACATTCTGTGAAGTTGTAAACTTCACAGATCTATAATCTATGAAACAAAAAAGGAATGAAGTGGCTTCATTCCTTTTTGTTATGGTTAAAATAAACCGTGTAATTCTGTTTCAATCTTGTTGATCACAAAGCCTAAGTCTTCTGGCTTATCAGCAAAGTTCAAATTGTCGACATCTATAATAAGCAGACGACTCTTGTAGGTTGAGATCCATGCTTCGTAGCGTTCATTCAATCTGCGCAGGTAGTCCAAGCGAATGGAGTCTTCATACTCACGCCCGCGTTTCTGGATCTGGTTTACCAAGGTTGGAATCGAAGCACGCAGGTATACCAGCAAATCGGGTGGTTTTACGGTGCTGCTTAGCGAGTCGAACATTTTTTGGTAGGTTTCGAAATCACGTGTACTTAACAAGCCCATGGAGTGGAGGTTGGGAGCAAAGATGTGTGCATCTTCATAAATCGTTCTGTCCTGAACAATACTCTTTTTTCCTTTTTGCATTTGCACCAATGAGTTGTAGCGGCTATTCAGGAAATAGATCTGCAGGTTGAACGCCCAACGTTGCATGTCTTCATAGAAGTCGCTGATGTATGGGTTATCTTCTACATCCTCATAATGTGGTTCATATTTATAATGACGCGCTAATAAGGTTGTAAGGGTTGTTTTTCCTGATCCGATGTTTCCGGCAATCGCTAAATGCATACTTTTCTTTCTTTACTAATCTACAATTTTAAGCTATTGCACCTGATTTCCTACCGTTGTGGAAATGTTTTAACCCATGGGTAATCAATCACATCACCCATCAACAGGATTCCTTTGAAATATCCTTGCTGAATGGGCTTCTTCTGAAGTAACTAAACGTTAACCAAACCCCGGTTATCAGGGTCGGGTTAACATTTGAAGGGTGGATTAGTGCTTAGCGCCTTTTTTACAGCAAGCATCCAGGTGTTCATATGCCTTTGTATCGGCAGTCAACCCATCTGCATCATAACCCGCTTTGGTTACGGCTACTCTGATCTTCTCGGCTGTGGTCTTTTTGGTATCGAAAGTTACGGTCAATACCTTGCTGTCCACATTCAGGTTCGATTCTTTTACACCTTTTTCATAAGCCATTGCTTTTTCAAGGGTTTCCTTGCACATATCACATACAGCTGATGTTTTGATGTGAATGGTTTCCAATCCGTCTTTAGTAACGGCTTTTTCTTTTTCGATTTGTGCCCAAGCTCCCAGACTCAGTACACATGCCACAAGGGTGATGATTGTTTTCATATAGTTATTCGTTATTTGGTTAATGTGTTATTCAGTTATTGTTTGTTGTTTTCTGTTCTGTCACACTGAGTTCATCGAGGTGACGATGTTTACTAGAACTTCTTTTATCATCTTTAGGACTTCGATGAACTCAGTCTGACAGTTGTTTTGGTTTCGACTCCGCAATCGATCCCGATAGCTATCGGGACCGCACTCCGCATTTCTATTTAATCGACATTCTAAATCCTACATAAATCACTCTTCCCATTACGGGTCCCCATATCATAGAGGCATCAAAATAGTTGCCGAAGGGATTGCCTGAGTCGATGATCTGGTTGGATTGTACGAAGTCGAAAATGTTTTCGGCACCGAGGTATACTTCAAACTTTTTGAACCCGCGGGTTACTTGTGCATTGAAGGTATAATACGGTTTCGAATAAGTATCCATCCTTAATCCATCCGGATTGGCCGCTGTGTTCGGAATCCTGTTCTGTCCAAACCATTTGGCTGTAGCATCAAATTTCCACTTGTCGAATTTGGTAGCATAGGCAACGTTAAACAAAATACGGTCTTTGGCAATCAATGGTTTTTGCAACAATGAACCGTTGTATGTTGTGCGCACATCCTGCCATTTATAAGCCAGCCTTACTTCAAATCGTTTGATGGGTTCATAGTTCAGTTCTGTTTGAAAACTATTGGCGTATGATTGTCCTTTAAGGTTATACAAATGAATTTCCTGTGCATTTTGGTCAAGGTCAGTTATTATTTGGTTTTCAAAATCGGTGCGGAAGGCATCAATGACCAACGTTGCATTTTTGCGGGCCACTTTGAACTTATGCGTAAACGAAATACCATAGTTCCAGGATACTTCGGGTTTGAATGCCTCTTCCACAACTACCTTACGGTTGCTGGCCATGATGGCGGGTTGCTCAATAAACACATTAGCCACACGCATGCCTCGTCCGCCAGAAAAGCGCAATACCGAAACAGGAGCTAGGTTTATTTTTAAATGCGCCCTCGGGTTGATAAAGGTTCCATACAAATTATGGTAATCGCTTCTGATGCCTAACAACAAAGAAAGTTTATTCAAACGTTCGTAATTGTATTCGGCAAACACACCCGGCACTGATTCCATGCGTTTAAAACCAGAATCATTGTAACGCTCCTTATAATTATCATACATATACGATACGCCTGTTTTGATTTTATGGTCACTGGTGTTGATGATGGTTTGGTAAATTAGATTGGCATGCACTGATTGTTCCTGACCGTTATACTTTTTAAATCCATAAAAAGCATCGTGTTCATAGGTGCGCGCGTTTACCATCAATCCTAAACTTTTATACGGACGTCCGGCAAATCCTAAAGCCGTTTTGCTGAATCCCTCGAGGTGTTTGGTTTGCAAGCCTACACCATAAACACTGCGGTTGTCATTGTCGGCTTTGTTGTTGTAATTCATTTGTCCACCCGTGCGGTTATCATAGTTTGCATTGATACCAAAGCTTGCCATAATCTTACCCGGGTTTTCATATTTCCAGCGGTTGAATGCTCCCAATTGATACCCTGTTGCCACATCAATGAATCCATCTTTATTGAAGTCGTTTTTATTTGCTACGGTGCTGGCATGTGTGAGGAGTAAGGTGCTCCAGTTCTTATTAAAACGGTGCCCGAGGTGAACATTGCTTTCATATCTTCCCCAATCACCGGCATAGAGGTTTACATGAAAGCGGTCTGCTTTTTCGGGTTTTATCAATTCAATATTGATCTGTCCAGACATACTTTCATAACCACTCACTACTGAGCCTACCCCTTTCGTAATATCAATACTTTGAACCCATGTTCCCGGAATATGGGCTAATCCATAGTTGGTAGATAATCCGCGAATACCCGGCTGCAATTCAAACAATGTTTGAGTGTATGAACCATCCAATCCCAGCATTTTAATTTGTTTGGTGCCTGTGAGTGCATCGCTGTATGTTACGTCTACAGTGGCGTTGGCTTCAAAACTTTCACTCAGGTTACAGCAGGCAGCTTTTTTCAATTCTTTCATGCCAAGACTTTGTCTGTTGAGCGGATCAATGGTCGAAAAGGTTGTTGCCTCTTTGGTTTCTACCACTTCAACATCCTTAAGTTTGGTAGATGCCTTTAATCTTATGTGCAGCTCGGTTTGTTGAGTGAACGGAATGGTATCCGAAGAATAACCAATATAAGAAATCACCAACCGTGCAGGAATTTTTGCCGGATAACTGATTTCAAATACGCCATTGGCATCCGCACTGGTACCTTGTGAGGTGTTAAGCCAGAATACAGATGCTCCCGGAAGTGCCTGCCGTGTTTGGTCATCCATCACACTTCCTTTAATGCTCTGTGCTGATGATTGAAAAAAGGTCAGCAGTGAGCATGCTATTATTATATATTTCATTAGTGACTATTAACGGTTAAACGAAACATTCGGTTGAAGGCTCAATAGCACAATCATTCCGTATGCTTCTGAATAAAAAATAGCTGACAACTCAAAGAAGATTGAGTTGCAT
>JAZKGH010000150.1:0-4044 GCA_040386055.1 Bacteroidota bacterium | reverse complement strand
AAATGAAATAAGCTTAAATCCGAAAGGTTTGTGTACGGCTTTGCTGGTGTTGTTTTCGGCAAAGCAAAGGAGGGACCACTATTTTTTTTGCAGCGGAGTGTGTTAGCGGAGCAATTATTTTTGCAGGAGCATATAAAACCAATGTAGCATTGAGCGTATGTCCGGTGCCGGTTTGTGGCGCAAACACAAGACTGCTCTCCTGTAATTGGAAAAAGGAATTATCAAAATCGCAACAATTCACCGGTTTTGACTGTTGTTTGGGTGCGGGTTTACAACAATCTTTGGCTTCCATTTCATGACTGCATTTGGCTGCATCATGCGTAAGGGAAATATTTACATGCCCATCTTCCACGCATACCATTTTGTACACAGGCACTCCTGTATAGCCAATGAGAATACTCAATGACAATACACATGCTGCTAATATGTTGCTTATCTTTTTCAGAGATTCAAATATAGACTTTTGGTTGATATACAACTATGATAAAAATTTCTTAATAATCGTTATGAGTAATTAACCTCAACGCTTACCCAATTGCTGGTACCCTGAGCCAGAATGGTTAGGGTTTCACCTTTAAGCAGGGAAATGAAATCACCGGATTTGATGCTGCATTCATTGCTATTATAAGTTAAGACAGCGGAACCTTGCAGCCAGTAGATACCATAGAAACTATTCTTAGCTGTAATTTTTTTTGATTGGCCGGAGTGTAATAATTCGTGCGTACAATCACCACGGGCATTTGCTGCCATCATGAGGTTAAAGTCCGTTACTTTTCCAATAGCAGATGTTTTCCATGCTCCATCAAACCTATCTGTATCGAAAGGATGAAGCTGTTTTGAATACCGGTCTTTGTGTGTAATAGCAAGCGACCCTTTAAGGATCAAAAGAATTCTTTGAAACGCAGGTAATGATGTGAAGGTTGATGTTTCTGTTTCAATCGTTGCGGTACTGATGCGAAATAGAAAATCCCGGGCAGCATAACTTGTCCCTTCCGGATAGATATATAATTGAGTGGTGGTGCCACCCGACCAGTTGGTTGTTTTTTGTAACGATGCAGGTATAATGAGCATGTGCAAGTTTACTTCCTAAATTGATAAAAAGAAGTATATTGAATAGCATAAAAAATGAATCTGAAGCATATCACCTTAATAGGGGATATCTGGCATTTAATATCTCTTTAGATTTGACGTCTTCATAAAATCCAACAGAAGTAATGCGAAAAGCTGTTCTAATAAAAAGCTATAAAGTTATGAGAAGAATGCATGTATTGCTTTGTGTTTCTGTGATAAGCGTAACTGCGTATGCAGGAAATCTGCCTGCAGATTCCGTGCAGCGAAGCGACATAGATTCATGTTGTTTAACTATTAAACAGATGCAAACAGAGTATGAGACAGAACGTCAGGATCAGGAAGCAGCTATTTTACAAAGAGAAAAAGCGCTTAATTCCCGCAATATGGGAATCAATTTTGGGCTGGGTGGAGCTTTACTTGGATTTGTATGCGTATCGATTGCTTATTATATTCAAGGGAGGAGAAAAGAAAAGCTGAATGTGGAGTTGTCGTTTGAAAAAAGAAAGTCGGATGACTTACTCCTGAATATTTTACCGGAAGAAATAGCTACAGAGCTCAAACAAAATGGAGAGGCGGTTGCCCGCCAGTATAATAATGTAACAGTATTGTTTACAGATTTTGTGAATTTTACAGGTATAAGTGAACAAATGAGTCCGACAGAGTTGGTGCAGGAAATACACCGGAATTTCACGGCCTTTGATGGTATTATTGAAAAGCATGGGCTTGAAAAGATCAAGACGATAGGAGATGCCTATCTGGCGGTTTGCGGACTGCCGAATGAAACTCCCGACCATGCACAACGAGTGGTAAATGCTGCATTAGATATTTGTGATTATATCAAACATTCCACCGGCAAATTTCAAATACGTGTTGGTATTCATTCAGGACCTGTTGTTGCGGGAATTGTAGGGGTAAAAAAATATGCTTATGATATTTGGGGTGATACTGTGAACATGGCAAGTCGCATGGAGAGCAGCAGTGAGGTCGGTAAGGTTAATATAAGCACCAGTACATATGAATTGATCAAACACGAATTTATATGTGCTCACAGAGGGAAGGTCGTTGCCAAGAATAAAGGAGAGGTGGACATGTATTTTGTAGAAGGACTTTCGACATAATTATATACTTTTAACGAATGACAAGATTTCGGATAACAGCTCGAACTACATTGATAAGGTTTAGTGCCATTATAATGATAAGTGTATTGTACATCACGAATGTGTGTGCGCAGGAAGTAAGAATTACAGCAGATAGTTTTCCATACCGATTTGGGAAAGGATGGAAATATTTACTTGAAGACTCTGTTGTTTTTAGCACTCAGACATATAATGACAGTACGTGGAAACCTGCAAAAATTAATATTCCATTGCATGATAGTGAATACAAAGATTTTAATGGAATAGTCTGGTTTCGGTTAACGTTTACCACCGATTCCGGTTTGGTAAAAGAACGTCTGGTCTTGATGCTAAACCATTCGGGAGCTTCAGAAGTATACCTGGATGGTGTATTGCTTATGAATTATGGTGTGATCAAAACCCGGGACAGTACCGAATATTTTGATCCCAATAGTACTCCGATCGCTCTTCCCGCATTAAACGAAGGCAAACATGTGCTGGCTATACGGTATGCTAATTATAATGCTCAATGGAATTCAAGATGGCTGGATACGGATAATGCCGGATTTTCAGGGTCTATCGGTCGTGCGGATGAGAGTATGGCAACAACAATTGAATCAGCAGCTGTGTTTATATCAGTATATGTTGTTATGGTTGGGATTTTTATCGTATTAGCCTTTCTTCATTTTTGCTTATGGATGTTTTATAAACAGGACCGTTCCAATTTATACTTCAGTATTTTTGCAGGTTGTTTTGCGCTGTTTTTTGTGTGCTGCTTTGCAGTTTTCGTTACCAATAATGTAAATATCAATTTATACTCGAATTATCTCATGGAACCTCTCATGGCACTCGTCTTTGTTGCACTGTGTGTGGTGGTGAGAGAGATCTTTGCACAAAAGGAAAAGGTATTTGTGAGCATCATTATGGTATTGTTCATCGTATCGATAGTATTGAAAATTGCTAATTCAGGCATTGCTAATCTGTTAATTATAGTTGTTATTTTATGTGTTGCATTGTATAGCATTATTTTCATTTTCTTGGGAGTGCGCAAGGGCATTCCGGGCTCCAAAATATTGGGTGCCGGTATTTTATTGGGATTGTTAGTGGCAACATTGATATTGGGAAATGTGCAAATCAATGGCTCAAGTACAATTGGTCAAGTGTTGCTTGGGTTGCTGCTTTTGTCAACGTTAAGTATTCCAGGGTCTATGTCGTTGTATCTATCCTGGAACTATTCTCGCATTAATCGGGATTTACGTGGACAACTTGAACAGGTAAAGACACTCTCTGAAAGGACGATCGAACAGGAACAGGAAAAACTCAAATTGATCAGCTCACAAAATGAAATGCTGGAGCAAAAGGTTGAAGAGCGCACGTTTCAATTGCAAACAGAAAAGAAAAAATCAGATACACTACTGTTAAATATTTTACCGGAAGAAGTTGCCGAAGAGCTCAAAAATACAGGCAGTGCGGAGGCGAAACAATACAATCATGTAAGTGTATTGTTTACCGATTTTGTAAATTTTACCGGATTGAGCGAACGTATGACACCAACCGAATTGGTTCAGGAAATACACCGGAGTTTTACGGCATTTGATGCCATCATCGATAAACATGGTTTGGAGAAAATAAAAACGATAGGAGACGCATATATGGCTGTATGTGGACTACCGAATGAAGTACCCGACCATGCACAACGTGTTATCAAAGCAGCGCTGGATATCCGCAACTATATGGAACACTCGGGGAGTACGTTTCAGATTCGGATGGGAATTCATACGGGAGCCGTAGTGGCCGGAATTGTAGGGGTAAAGAAATACGCTTACGATATTTGGGGTGATACGGTGAATACTGCTGC
>JAZKGH010000149.1:2772-7067 GCA_040386055.1 Bacteroidota bacterium | reverse complement strand
TATGTATAACACTGAACCAACGGTATTCAGTTTTTTGAGTTGCAGCAAAATCTCGCTCGAAGTGTAAGATCGGGGAGCTTGCGCTTGAGGAAGAAGGAAGAGGGAAGAGGAAAGAAAAAAGAAAGCGGTTACGATTTGTTTGAACATACGTTTGTTTTATTTACACAAGGGATGAACAACGAAATTCGCTTTTTTCAGGAAGCGTACAAATTATAATTCAGCTTTATATCAACGAACCGGAGGATGGTTGTTCATAAGTTATTCAAAACAAAAAACGCATCATTCTGTATTGAGTGATGCATTATTGTTGCCGCAGATTTAAATTATTTGAATTTGCGTAATCTGCGGCTGTACTTCTCTTAAGTAACTTCTTTATCTCGACACCAGCATGTTTTTCATAACCTGTGCACTGCCTTGTTGTATCTGATAATAATACAAGCCCGTTGCGAGCTTAGCGGTATTGACCGTAAGTTTTGAATCTCCTTCAGGATAGGTTGCTTCATTGAGCACTTCGAGTAATTTACCCGAAGAATCATACAAACTCACGCGTAGCAAACCACCACGACTATTAAATTGAATGGTAGTATACTCGTTGCAAGGGTTTGGATAATTGCTTACGCTTTGAGGATTCAACAAATCACTTTCACTGATACCTGTTGCACTGGTATTGATAAAGTTTAAGATAGGATAAGGCTTGAGCATGGTATTGTTTAACTCCACATCTGTTACACCAAACCAGTTTTTTAAAATGGTGCTGTATACCGAACGGAAATCATACTGCATCGGAATATTATCATTCACTGTAGCACTTGCGGGTATTACCGGATTGCTTCCCAATAAACCGCCATTTACCAAAGTGCCAAACAAAAATAAAGGAGCAGCTGCACCATGGTCGGTTCCCAAACTATCATTTGAAATAATCCTTCTTCCAAACTCACTAAAGGTCATGCCTAACACACGATCTGCAATATTCAGTTTTTTCAAGTCATCCTGAAACGCATTCACGGCAACTGAAATTTGAGACATCAATTTAGCATGATTACCGGTATCGGTGGCACCCGAAACTACTTGGTCTGCATGGGTATCAAAGCCTCCTATGCTTACCATGTATACTTTGGTTTTCAATCCGCCTGCTACCAATTGTGCTACAATTTTTAATTGGTCTGCCAGTGAATTTTGTCCGGTTGTTGGATACAATGTTGAAAGATTGGTAGCTTTACCTGCTGCAGCTTTAATCACTGCAGAATATTCCTGCGTTTGCTGTGCTACCAATCGTAAAAAGGTGAGCTCATGTCCCGCAGGTGTGTTAGGAGCAGGATCAACAGTACCGGTAACAAACTGATAGAACGAAGTTGGGTCGGTGATGCTCATTGCCAATGAAGCATCGTCTCCCTGAAAAGCAGGAGAGATGAGGTAACCAATTTGTATGGCCGGAGGATCAGGGTAATTGGCGTTAGGATAGCCGGTCGGAAAATCTATATATTCCTGATCAAGGTAACGGCCCATCCATCCGGTATCTAATGTTTGGTCAGCATCACTTCCCGTTAACCAAATATCTGTTGCTCTGAAATGGGAGTAATTAGGATTGGGATAACCCACACTTTGGATGACACTCACCATTCCATTATCATACATAGTGCGTAACTCAGGCATGCCGGGATGTAAACCGGTTTTCAATGTTCCCGTCATGGAGAGTATTTTGTTTTCGGGAATGGCAATATTACCCCTTACTGCCATAAGATTGCTGTATTGATCCAGGGGAACAACGGTATTAATTCCATCATTGCCTCCTGTTAATTGAATTAGTACCAACACACGATCATCGTGTGTTGCTTTCCCCAAAAACTGCATTAACGGGTTTTCGGCAAAGGCTTTTACGCCCATTCCATTAATCACTACAGGGGCCAATCCACCTGTAATACTTTTGCGTAAAAAATCTTTTCTGTTCATACGTATAGTTTTAATAGAGTGATTAACACAATTGATATTCAGCTAGACCAAACATATATTTCATCATGGCCTGTAATCTGTCGGTTACTGCTTTTTTTGCGTTTGGATCAGATGAATTATTTTTATAGGTATTCCAGGCGTCTGTCCAGTAACTATCGGTTACCTGACCGGTCAGTAAATAGGCTGTTTTAATGGTGTCCTTACTTGTTTGAGAGAGTGGAACCGGATGACATAAGTTGGAGATAGCACTTACCAATGCATTCGGATCATGAGGATTTGGGAACTGCTCGACAAAGGCAATTGTATCGTATATTAATTTAAATGAAAACCGACTATATCCAACGTATACCATCAAATCGTTGTACAGGTTTCGTTTAGGTAATGTGTCGGAGTTAATCCACAATTCATAGAATTGAGGATCTTCATAATAGGCTTGCCATCCGGCTACGTTGGGTGGATCGCCAATATCCTGACCGCACAGAATGCTGAATTGTTGCAGATAAAGCCAATGTCCGTATTGTTGCTGAACATTTGTTCCATTGGGAAATACCATGCCCATCATACGGCTTGAACCAACGATCTGATCTACCGGCTGTTTAATCATACAACCCATATTGAGTGAATCAAAGAAGTGTTCACTCTTTAATAATTTGGTTACTGCTATTCTGATATCATACCCCGAATCTCTGAAAGCTTGTGCAAGGGGGGTAATTACATTTGTCTCTACCGATTCATCAATGACATAATACACAAAGTAGCGATAGAGTTTGCGGCAGATGTATTTAGCTGTTTCCTGCTGAGCAAATATCATGTCAAGCAAATCGTTCAGTTCATCCAATCCGGCATTGGCTCCCGATCGTCCCGTTACTACGGTGTTGTTATAAAATGAAGAGAACTGTTTATTAGTAGTATCGTGTTTGTTGGAGTCAAAGTAGGATGCAATGGTTGTACGATTATTACGCCATCCTGTCAATACTCTGGCTGCTGCTTTTACATCGTCTTCGGTATAATGCTGGGACAGGTCTTTTCCTATCGTAAACAGTTCTTGTAACTCTCGTCCGTAGTTTTCATCAGGTGACGATTTGGTATTGACTTCACCATTTAAATAAACCAGCATGCCGGGATCTATTGTAATTTGTTTGACCAACTCTTTAAAGTTTCCCAAACAGTTTGCCCTTAGCAATGCATGGTGTTTGTATATATATCGGGAGTCTTGAATGGTGTTTGTTTGAGTAGCAAAATGATTGTGCCAGAACATGTTCATCTTTTCGCGAATATTTCTATCGGGTGCAATAATTAAACCCATCCACCATGATTTGAGAGAACTAATACGCACAAATTCAATATTTGGATTCGCTGGTGCATTCACCCATGTTTGTCCGAAGGCTACATCCGGATCAGGAGTATTAGCATTGTTACCATAATTGTTTAATGGTGGAGGCGGTGGGTTAGGAGGCAGCGTAAGTAAATAATCTACGGCCTCAATCATCGTTTTAGTTTTGAAAAAATCAACATCGGCCTTGCTCACACCAAATAAGGTCCGCCTCAATAAATGCAAAACCTGTGTTTCGGTAAATGCACCTGTGTATTCAGCGAGACCGGTTGTTGTTTTCGCTAAATGCCGCGGCAATGTTTTGTTGGATGGATCAACATAATCAAGTTTAGCAACGGGTTGTTCGTCTTTCAGAAGCGTTGTTGCAGCATCTTTTAAAAAACCTCTGCGGGATATTGTGGCCATAGCAAATAATTTTAACTATGACCAAGATAATTGAATAGGGTTTAATCTGTATATATAAAATGTAAAATTATTGCAAAGCAATACGTTCAGGGCCTGAATAGATATTAAAGCGGTCGCCTCGTAAAAAGCCAATAAGGGTTATATTAAACTCTTCTGCCATTTCAACGGCAAGGCTACTGGGGGCACCCACCGCACATACGATGGGGATATTTGCCATGGCCGCTTTCTGCAATAATTCGAAACTTGCACGGCCGCTTAACAGGAGAATGGATTGGTAGCGGGGGAGCACCTCGATGAACTCGGTGTGACAACTTGCTCCTATGAGCTTGTCTAAAGCATTATGCCGACCAACATCTTCCCTTAACAAATGGAGATTACCATCCGCATCGAACAATGCACAGGCATGTAAGCCACCGGTATGCTCAAATACATTTTGCTTCGCGCGTAATTTATCGGGGAGTTCAAGAATTGTTTTGCTCATAATTCTCAATTCGAAATTCTCCATTCTCAATTTGCTGGCGGTGCGTATGGCCTCAATGCTTTCTTTACCACATACTCCGCAACTGCTGGTGGTGTAAAAATTACGTTGCAGTTTACTGAAATCGAT
>JAZKGH010000149.1:0-2762 GCA_040386055.1 Bacteroidota bacterium | reverse complement strand
TTCAATTCTACTCTTACAATATTTTCTTTATTTTCAATGGTGTTCAGCTCGGTGCAATACTGGATATGATATATCTGTTTGGGAGAATCAATGATACCTTCCGTCAATAAAAATCCTAGGGCCAACTCAAAATCATTTCCCGGGGTGCGCATGGTTACCGAAATGCTTTTTTGTTCGCGCATAATGGCGGCACCATATCCCAGGCGTATTTCCATAGGTTCTTCCACTGCAAGCAAATCAACAGTTTGAATAGGTTCGTTGTTATTTACTTTGGTTATGTTGATATGTGATACGCTTGATTTAGCCATTTTTTTGTACGAAGGTCTAAAATTTTTGGAATGCTAATTTATAGAATATTTTACCAGTAGCGCTTAGATGATTTGGAATAGACCACAGATAATAGTCGCGGGGGATCACCACCCGAAAAAATTGCAGGCAATTTTTTCCGCCCTCCTGGGAGGAGGGCAGCTTATTGCACTTTAAAGTCTACACTTTTAATTGCATTTGTGGAATGGGGGATGATTCGTTTTGTGTTTACCGTTTTTAAGAATCGTTGAAGGGATGTATTTCCCTTTTGATAAAAATCGAACAGGAGCGGGGCGCATTGTTTTTCGTAAATGGCCAATAAGGGTTCATCAAAGCCGGTCTCCGGATTGTGATAACATACCACATCTGTACCATCTTCCCGCGCATCGATTAGTGCCGTCATGTCAGCTTCTGTGAAATGCGGATAATCGCATCCCATCACTAATAATGAAGTATTGCTTAATTGTTGGAATGCACTTAATACACCCGTCATAGGACCTGCATTTAAGAATGTCGCATTGTCTAGTATGGATTGATAATGCTGTTGTATTTTTGTTTTTTGATGACTATTGCATGAAATGAAAACATCTTTGCAAAACACTTTCATCCTATCAGCAACATGTGCATATTGTTCTTTTGTATGGTATTGAACGAATGCTTTATCGCGTCCCATTCTGACACTCTGTCCGCCACACAACACGATACCGGTTAAGTCTTTCAGAGGTTCTCTGCGGCTCTTCTTTGCGCTCTCAGCGGTTAAAAAAAAGTCCTTTGAAAGCAATGTTGCATCTGCAATTCCATACTGTTTTTTAGCATCTTCCAACAAATAATCACGAATCACAAGTAATAGTTTTGTTGATGTTGTATACGATTTAAAGTGTGTAATGAGTTTTGAAATACCCGGTTCCAGTCCTTCGTTTCTACCCAGTTCCAATCGACCAATTTCATCAATCACAATCCAATCAGGTTGGTGTTTGATTGCATCCTGCATGATCTTCTGAGCCATTGTAAATACACCTGCATCAAACCGAAACCGGCCTATCTGAATTCCTTCTGCATCATCCTGCAATTGTAAATTGTGATAGGTGTCTTGTTGGATATCGTAGAGTTTACGTTTACCCTCAACATCCGGAGTGAGAAAGCCACCAACAGATGCTTGTTGTTGAATCCACTTCATTAACAGCGAAGTTTTTCCTGTTTGGATCGGTTGGCTTAGGATGTAGATAGAACTTGCCACTGCTTATGATTATTTGTACAAGGTGAATACAATAAGATTGGTTACAAAAGCCTTGTATACACCCATACCTTTATGCTGCGCTCTTGCCAATTGCATTGCGGGAGCAATATGTGATCTCAGCTCAGGGATACTATTCAGCACCGATGTGAACTCAGTAGCTTTATCTTGCTGTTGTTGTTTGAGCCAACGGTTCATCAACGATTTGATAACCGGATTGAGGATATAAAATAAGATGAGCAATGCACCAATGGTTCTTCCCAAAGCATACCAAACTTTGCCTCCCGAACCCTGCATGGCGAATACCGTTACAATGAATACCAATATGAAAAATGTAGCCATTAATTTGAAGCCGAACTTCTTTTTTACCGGAATTGAATCAGTATTAGTACTACTATCTAAGTTGCTGTAAGATAGTATTAAGTGTTCTGATTGTTCATGTAGCACTTTAGGTAGTCCTGATGACCACCATCCCAAAATAAGTCCCCAAATAATATACACTCCGGTATAGGTTGCCACGAGCCAAATGCTAAAAGAAAATTCATTAAACACAGATAGATCTTTGAGCATACTTGCAACAAATGAATCAAGTGCTTCCCATACACTTTTACCAAAAATAAGTGTGGTTACTAAAAATTTCTGAACAGCTGATTCAAACAAAGCGATCATTCCGAATAAACAGGCAGCTAATCTAAAAAAAGGAATCACCGAAAAAAACAATGCACCAGCTAATCCCTGAAAGCCAACAGCAATATAGGCCATAGGAGGAGAGTGAGGACTGGCAGCTGCTTTTACCAGTATTACCAATAGTGTTGCTTGTAAAATAGTTTTAAAAGGTTTCGGGTATTCAAAGGCAATTAAGGTAATGATGACAATGGCAAATCCTCCCAGAAAAAATCCGGTAAAAGGAATTGATCAGGCACTTGTAATTGTTGGCAGCGACAGAAGAGCAACAGCATTCGCCGTATTTGAACTGAGTAAACAAATTGGTGTATCGCCCTGGTATTGGTGGGCCGATGTTCCCGTGCAAACAAAAAAAGAAATTTACATCAATTCGAATGCAACGATCAGCGATGCACCTAAAGTAAAATACCGTGGCATCTTTATTAACGATGAAGCACCTGCACTCAGCAATTGGAGCAAAGAAAAATTCGGCGGCTTCAATTCGAAATTTTATGCAAAGGTGTTTGAGTTAAGCCTTCGTTTAAAATCTAACTATATC
>JAZKGH010000148.1:0-4793 GCA_040386055.1 Bacteroidota bacterium | reverse complement strand
ACTATAACCTGTACGCCCGGGCAGCCCTTTAATTCCGGCAACCGAGCTTACACCCAACACACTTCCTTTTTGTTGCAAGAGATACGGCATGGCATATTTAGTGCAATACACGGTTCCCCAAAAATTGATATCAAATACCTGCTTTAAAACCTGCATATCCAGTTCACTAAACAATGCCCGCATCGTAATACCCGCATTATTGATCAGGATATCAACGGTGCCGAAGTGTTTTACTGTTTCAGCAATCAGGTGTTCACAATCTTCCTCTTTACCCACATCACATTTTACCACCATCGACTCACCTCCAATAGTTTCGCAACGTGCTTTCACCGCTTGCAATTTATCAATGGTACGGGCCGCTAAAATCACTTTACAGTTCAATGCTGCAAATGTATACGCAGCGGCCTCTCCAATGCCTGAAGAGGCTCCTGTTATAACAACTACTTTGTTTTTAAAATCTGTATTCAATGAATGCGTATCCTAAACTATCTGGGTGAGATTTTATGAACAACTGAGCAAACTCTCAAATCGCAATTCTCTCCCGATAGCTATCGGGACTTAAATTATTATGCTTTTTTCCAAACGATAGGTGAACCATTGCTTGGGATTTCCGGAAAATCAATTTCCATTCCATCCAATGCTTCTTCAATCGCATCTTCTAGGTATGCACCTGTCACGCCTGATTCTGTTTCCCAGTTATCATCAATGGCGCCTTTGTAAACCAGCTCACGTTTTGAGTTGAATAAAAACACCTCCGGATTTGCAGTAGCACCAAAACGTTTGGCCACTCCTTGATCACCATCCTTTAAGTACATGAAATGAATTTCATGCAGTTTAAAGTGGAATGCAGCCAGCTTCATTTTCTCCAGACTATCATCAGCCACCTGTGCATCATCATTAGAATTGATACCAATGATGCCAAGATTATCGTCTTCGTATTTTTCGAACAATTTAATCAAGCGCTCACTGTATGCCTGCGAAATAGGTGAACTGTTGCAGGTAAATACAACTGCAAGAGCGTACTTATCTGCATATTCATAATTTGAATGCATCTTATCATCATATCCGATAAGATTAAACTCCGGTAATCTGTCGCCAATTTGTAACATATCAGTGTTCTGTTAGAGGTGGTTGAAATTATTTATTTTTGGGACTCGCAAAATAGTATTTTATTGCAGCAAATTGAAACGTTAGCAACGGAAACTTATAAAACTTTCAACACCAGCAGAACATGAGGATTATTGAGGTTGTTTCACCACAGGATATTAAATCATTTTTACGCCTACCACACAAATTATACAACCATGATACTGAATGGGTTTGTCCGCTTGATAATGATATCGAAATGGTATTTGACCGAGCACAAAACCCTTATTTTAAAAGCGGTGATGCCAAACGTTGGTTGCTGGTAGATGATCACGGAAAAACAATTGGCCGTGTGGCTGCATTTTACAATGAAAAGTATTTCACGCAATTGGGACGTAAAATCGGTGGTATGGGTTTTTTTGAATGCGTTGAAAATGAACAAGCAGCACGGTTATTATTCGATACTTGTAAAAACTGGTTGAAAGAAAAGGGAATTGAAGGTATGGATGGCCCCATCAATTTTGGAGAGCGCGACCGCTTTTGGGGACTGATGGTAAAAGGGTTTAAACATCCGTCTTACCTCGAGAACTACAATCCATCTTTTTACGAAACGTTTTTTACCAACTACGGATTCAGCACCATCATCGAACAATCCACTTCGGAAATTACGATGAACGATTTTAACTTTGAACGTTTCAACCGCATTGCTCAACGTGTGATCAGCAATCCGAATTACCGTTTTGAACATTTTAAAATGAATGAACTGGAGCGTTTTGCTACCGACTTCATGACTATATATAACAAGGCTTGGGCGCACCGTGCGGACTTCTCACCGATGACACAAGAACGGGTAGAAATTGTGCTGCGTTCCATTAAACCAATTATGGTGGAAGACATCATTTGGTTTGCTTATGCCAACAATGAACCGGCAGGGTTTTACATCAACGTGATTGACGTAAACCAAATTTTCAAACACATGAAAGGCAAAATGGATTTGTTTGCCAAATTGAAATTTGTATGGTATAAAACCTTTGGTAAAATAGATCGTGTACGTGGTATTGTTTTTGGTGTAGTACCGCAATATCAAAACCTTGGATTGGAAGCAGGCATGATTATGAAATTACACGATGCCGTGCTCAAATACCCAAATTTAAGGGCTTCAGAACTGGCGTGGATTGGCGACTTCAATCCTAAAATGCATTCACTGTTTGATGCTTTGGGTGCTAAAACCACCAAGGTACATCACACGATGCGTGTTGAGTTCTAAAGAACGATATTAGATAGCAATTTCTCGATAGTACTTTCGGATTGCATTGAGAACCTTGAACATAGAACTACTTAGTCTAACAAGATCACTTCTCCGATAACCGGTGCTAAGAACGTGCCGTTAATTTCTCCTTTTTCATGCATGTCATTCAGCTTGCGTAAAGGTTCTCCCAGCGGTTCGTCTGCAAGGTCAAACGTGCCATAATGCATCGGGATGAAAATTTTGCCCTTAATATCATGAAATGCCTTTACCGCATCTTCAGGTGAAGTATGGCTTGTTTTCATCATGTAAGAAGGTTTGTACGCCCCCACTCCCATTATACAATAATCAATATTGGGAAAGAAAGTAGCGATTTCAGAGAAGTGGGTATTGTAGCCGCTATCACCCATAAAAAAAATCGTTTTACCATTGTATTGAATGATAAAACTTCCCCATAAAATTTCGTTGTTATCATTCAGTCCGCGCTTGTACCAATGGAATGCGGGCATATATGTAATTTTTATCAATTCATCATCCAGCTTAAATTCCTGGTACCACCCGGCCTCTTGTACGTTGATATTTTTGTTAAATCCCTTAAGAGTCTTCGTCATGTTAAGCGGTGCAAACACCTGCATATTCGGATTCTGAGTAGCTAAGGTTTGAAAACTTTTTTTATCACAATGATCAAAATGCCCATGTGATATCAATACATAATCTATTCCTTTGATATCACTCCGTTCACATGGAATACTAACCAACCGTTTCACAAATGGAATATCATTAAACACAGGATCAATGAGGATATTTTTACCATTCAGCGTAAGCAAAAATGTTGCATGTCCCATCCACACCAATTTGTTGCGTTTATCCGTAAACAGGGTATTGTTGGTTATTACCGTTGGCAACCACTTGTCCTTTTCCTTTTCTTCCTTTTGCGGATTGGTACTCATTTTCCATTTGAGTACCGTACCTAAATTAGGAAGTGTCACCTCTTGGTAATTCACAAACATATCTCCACGTTTGGCATTGCCGGGATAATTAGCTTTGATGGTGTTGAGGTTGGAATTCTTAACGTGCTGCATTTTGGGTGAACAGGAAATAAAAATGAATAAGAAGAGAACGAATAGAATCTTAAAAAAGTGAATCATTCTGAATAAATTGAGGTGTTTGAAGTGTGCCTTTGCATTCTAAATCATTTGTGCGGTTCCCCATTTGGCAATAGCTTTTAAAACCGGTGCCAGTGTTTCACCATTTACTGTTAATGAATATTCAACATGCGGAGGCACCACGGGTAATGCTTTCCGGCTAATCAAGCCATCGTTTTCCAGCTCTTTTAATTTTTCAATTAACATCTTTTCGGTCACATTCGGAATGCCCTTTTTGATTTCATTGTAACGTTTTTTGCCGTGAACGAGTTGCCATAAGATAAGCGGTTTCCAGCGCCCTCCTATTCTGGCTAGTGCAAAACTCACAGGACATCTATTGTTATTTTCCACCTCATTTTCAAAATTGGTGGATGTTGTTTTTCGAATCGCCATTATACTAACTTTTTAGTAAGTACTTGTTAAAAAGTAAGTACAAAAATAGTTTTGTCCCACATTTAAACAAACAAAAAATATGAAATACGTTATTACAGGTTCATTGGGAAATATCAGCAAACCTTTAACCGAAAAATTAATTGCCGCGGGACATTCTGTTACCGTTATTACATCAAACGCTAACAATGCATCCAAAATTGAACCCCTTGGGGCGACTGCTGCCGTGGGTTCTATTGAAGATGCAACATTTGTACAACAAGCTTTTCAAGGAGCAGATGCTGTGTATTTGATGATTCCACCAAAATTTGCCGTTACAGATTGGTTCGGTCATCAGGTTGCAGTATCGGATAACTATGTGAAAGCTATTGTTGCAAACGAAATTAAAAACGTAGTTGTATTAAGCAGTATTGGTGCACATATGCGCAAAGGAGCAGGCC
The DNA here is from genome assembly GCA_040386055.1 of Bacteroidota bacterium. GTDB lineage: Bacteria > Bacteroidota > Bacteroidia > UKL13-3 > UKL13-3 > UKL13-3. The sequence goes on along the minus strand of JAZKGH010000148.1, from coordinate 486 downwards.
CTGTTGATGGATTGGCTTACCTAGAAACTATTATCGAAAAACTACCAAACGTAAACGGCAAATTTTTACGTCCGAGTTATTTTATCACTAACCTGCTTCAGCAAGCGGGCATGATTAAACATGCAGGCATTATGGGAAGTGCACAGCCTGCCGATCACACGATGGTACTTGTGCACCCTAGTGATATTGCAAATGCCGCTTTCGAAGAGCTTTCAAATCTTCCCTTCAAAGGACATACAGTAAGGTATATTGCCAGCGATGAACGCACCTGGAAAGAAATTACCGAAGTATTAAGTGCCGTTGTTGACAAAGCAGGAACTCCATATGTAGAATTCAGCGATGAGCAAAGTTATACGGGTATGTTACAAGCCGGACTGAGTGAAGAGATTGCCACAGGTTACCGCAATATGGGTGTTGCCATACGCAGCAAACAAATGGAAGCTGACTATTGGAACAATAGACCAACATTGGGGAAAGTTAAACTTG
>JAZKGH010000147.1:0-3971 GCA_040386055.1 Bacteroidota bacterium | reverse complement strand
CTAAATCTGCAATATATGTTTCGTTTGAAATTGTTTTACCAAGAGCAATTGGTAAATCCATTGTAGAGTTTTGAAATTTATCAGAAGCCAACAATGTTTTCATCGGAACCATTTCAGGATTTTGATTTGGTACTTCAATACCTATTGTTCCGCGGCCGGGAATCGGAGCAATGATACGAATACCCAATGCTGCCAAACTCAAAGCGATGTCATCTTCAAGATTTTTAATTTTAGCAATACGTACACCATCCTGTGGAACAATTTCATACAGCGTAACAGTGGGCCCGATGGTTGCCGATATTTTTTTGATGCCGATATTATAGTTCTTGAGGGTGTCCTCAATCATTTTGGTTTTTATCTGCAACTCTGCACTCTCTACAGTTGATTTTCCTTCGCCTCCATAATCATTCAACAACTCCATCGTTGGAAATTGATAATTGGCAAAATCTAATGTCGGATCATACTCAGTATCCAACGAACCATATTCAGCAGCAGCTAGATTTTCAGATATCACTTCTTCTTCAGGCGTTTCCTGAACTTCCAATACCAAGCCACTGTCAGTTGTCAGCGCATCCATAGTACTCAACACAGGAGCAATGACTGCAGGAATAATTTCAATAGGAATTGAAGGCAATTCAGGTTCTTCAACCTCTTCCTCTAACTCTTGAATGGATTCTTCATCCGTTTTTTTTTCCGGGTTCTCTTCTTCAGGAACTTCTTCAACAACATTGTCCTTTACCGTTAACTGAAAATCGTCCGGATTCAACGGTTCAAGTTCAAAAGCTTTCGCCTCATCTATGGATACCGGGGGAATGATTGCGTTGGTAGATGATGATTCCTCAGAAGCCCCTTCCCTTGCTTCTTCTACTACAGGAGGTTTAGGTTGATAGAATTTAATATTGAATACAGCCACAGCAAACACCAGTGCATAACACAGAAGTAATAATCCTGCTCCGGCAGTACCAATTAATCCTTTTAAGTACAAAAATCCGAAGTGACCGAAGGCTCCTCCCAGAATTTGCCATACATCTGTAAAGATAAAACCGGTAACCAATGAAATCCAGATGATTCCGAAAAAGGAATAACGAATGGTTTTGCCAAGAGGTATTGGTTCTGTTTGGGTAAGCAACTTCACTCCAACAGTTACTGAACAGAGTGAAAACAACATAGATGCAATCCCAAATCCTTTATAAGCAAAGGTATAACCAACCCATGCTCCTATTTTTCCTAACCAATTTTCCGCGGCATATGGATCGGTTTCTAAAAACATATCCCATCCTAGGTTTAATACCAGACTTTGATCAGCTTCCCAGGTAATCAGAAATGAAAACAAGGCGATAAACAGGTATACACCAAATAACAGGAAAATCAATCCCACAATTTTGTGCAGTCTTTCGTCCATAATAAAAGCCAGCTTACCTTTACCTTTGGGCGCGGGTTTTGGCTCTTCTCTCTCTTTCTCAAAATCCGGAGCTGCCTCTACCGACTCGTCTACTGTACTGATCTTATTTTGTTTAGCTTTCTTCATGCGTATCTAGCAAATTTACCCTCCACGGCTTTTCTGTAAAAAATAGTTTCCCACCTATACACACCAGTTGTCTACACTTGCACAAAACCTGTCTATTTTTCCTCGTTTTTGCTTTGTTTCAATGATTACAGGGCCGTATATTCGCCATCCTTAAAAATTAATCAGATAACCCACATATGGACAATACAGCACTTTCATATATCCTAGAAATGTTGAAATACATTCTACCGGCTACCATCGTTTTCATGACGGTGAACTTTTTATTGAAAAACTTTTTTGAAAACGAATACCAGCGGAGAAGTTTAAGTCTGAAAGCAGAAAATGTAAAGCTGGTAACTCCCATTAAACTACAAGCCTATGAGCGATTAGTGATTTTAATGGAACGTATGACCCCCAACAGTTTGATCTTTCGTGTAACCAAACCGGGTATTTCAGCATCACAGTTAAAGGTAGAACTGATCCAGGATATTCAGAGTGAATTTAACCATAATGTATCACAACAGATATATGTATCGCCACAAACATGGCAGATGGTGCGCATTGCCAAGGAAGAAATGATTAACATTATCAATACCGCATACTCTCAATTGGGTCCCAACTCTGTGGGTTTGGATTTGAGCAAAGCCATATTTGAAATGATGATTCAGATGGAAAGCATTCCAACCCAAAAAGCATTGGATTTCTTACGCAAAGAGTTTCATTTAATCTTCGATTAAAGCCATTGTTATTAAGTTAATCAGTTATTGGGTTATTAATAGAATGACTTAATAACTAAATAATCAATAACCAATAACTACACATGACAAGACATACAACCGACTCGGGAATTGATATTAAACAAACCTATACGGAAGCGAAACAACTGAAGGACGCGGCAGGTGAATTTCCCTTTACGCGTGGTATACAACCGGATATGTACCGTGGAAAATTGTGGACCATGCGTCAGTATGCGGGTTTCAGTACCGCAGAAGAAAGTAACAAACGTTACAAATATTTGCTGGCCAATGGAACAATGGGCTTATCGGTAGCATTCGATCTCCCTACACAAATAGGCTACGACAGTGACCACATGATGAGCGAAGGTGAAGTAGGGAAAGTGGGTGTAGCCATCGACTCGTTGAAAGATATAGAAGTTTTGTTTGATGGTATTGAATTGGAAAAAATCACCACATCAATGACCATTAATGCAACAGCATCAACTTTATTGTCGATGTATATTGCACTTGCTAAAAAACAAGGTGCCGATATTTCCAAAATTTCAGGAACCATCCAAAATGATATTTTAAAAGAATACGCTGCACGCGGAACCTATATTTATCCGCCAAAGTCGAGCATGCGTATCATCACCGATATTTTTGAATATTGCGCTAAAGACGTTCCGAAGTGGAATACTATTTCTATTTCCGGTTACCATATTCGCGAAGCAGGAAGTACGGCAGTTCAGGAAATTGCATTTACATTGAGCAATGCCAAAGCATACGCTCAGGCGGCTATTGCCAAAGGATTAGACATAAATGTGTTCGGTCAGAGACTTTCCTTTTTCTTCAATGCACACAACAATTTTTTTGAAGAGATAGCCAAGTTCAGGGCAGCACGTAGAATGTGGGCACACATGTCTAAAGAATTAGGTGCCACCAACCCCAAAGCACAGATGTTACGTTTCCATACTCAAACAGGAGGAAGCACTTTACAAGCACAACAAGCCGACAACAATATTCCGCGTGTAACATTGCAAGCTTTAGCAGCAGTAATGGGTGGCACACAAAGTTTGCACACCAATGGTTTTGATGAAGCCTTAAGCTTACCAACCGAAAATGCAGCGCGTATTGCCTTGCGCACACAACAAATTATTGCTTTCGAAAGTGGTGTGGTAGATACAGTTGACCCCATGGGTGGTAGCTATTTTATCGAAGCTTTAACAGATGAAGTGGAAGCTGCAGCTTGGAAATATATTGAACAGATTGATGCCATGGGCGGAGCAGTAAATGCTATCGAACAAGGTTTCATGCAAAAAGAAATTGCAGATGCTTCCTACAAATACCAAACAGCAATCGAGACAACTGAAAAAATCATTGTGGGAGTAAACAAATTTACCATCAAAGAAGAAGTAGCCCCTCCTGCATTTAAAATTGATGATTCAATTCGAACCATACAAACCGATAAACTAAACCACCTGAAAAGCGAACGCGATAACAACAAAGTAACCGCATTGCTTTCAGAACTGGAACAACACGCCAAAGACGGAACCAACGTGATGCCCAAAATTATTGAGAGTGTAGAAGCATATGCAACACTGGGCGAAGTGGCGGATGTATTTAGAAAAACATTTGGAGAATACAGAGCGTAGGAAGAAATGCGGATTTCGGACTGTCGATTGCGGAATTAGACGAATTTTAGAATTGAGATGTGGGATGTGAGAAGTTGGTGGATGGGACATGCAAAC
>JAZKGH010000146.1:26996-45433 GCA_040386055.1 Bacteroidota bacterium | reverse complement strand
GAAGGAATTGCGGGATTTAAAACCCGGAGATTACGTAACGCATATAGATCATGGTGTGGGCAAATTTGCCGGACTGGAAAAAATGGAAGTGAATGGCCATATGCAGGAAGCTGTTCGTTTGGTTTACCGCGACAGTGATTTGTTGTATGTGAGCATTAACTCATTGCATAAAATTTCCAAGTACGTTGGAAAGGATGGAACAGAACCCCGTGTAAACAAACTTGGAAGTGATGCCTGGGAAAAACTCAAAACCAGCACCAAGAAAAAAGTAAAAGACATTGCCCGTGATCTGATTAAGCTTTATGCCAAACGTAAAGCACAAAAAGGTTTTCAGTTTGCTCCTGATAATTATATGCAGATAGAGTTGGAAGCTTCATTTATGTATGAAGATACCCCCGACCAAAGTAAAGCAACTGCAGATGTGAAGAAGGATATGGAAACCGACCAGCCAATGGACAGGTTAGTGTGTGGTGATGTTGGATTCGGAAAAACAGAAGTTGCTATCCGTGCCGCGTTTAAAGCAGTATGTGATAGTAAACAAGTTGCAGTGTTGGTGCCAACTACCATTTTGGCCAATCAACATTATCGTACCTTTAAAGAACGGTTAAAAGATTTTCCGGTTACCGTTGATTACATCAATCGTTTTAGAAGTACAGCTGAGCAAAAGGAAACCTTGCTTAAAGCCAAAGAGGGGAGAGTAGATATTTTGATTGGCACCCACAAATTGTTAAGTAAGGATATAAAATATAAAGATTTAGGGTTGCTCATTATAGATGAAGAGCAAAAGTTCGGAGTAGCAGCGAAAGAAAAGTTGAAATCGCTTAAAACAAACGTGGATACACTCACGCTCACTGCGACACCTATTCCACGTACTTTACATTTTTCATTAATGGGTGCGAGGGACTTGTCCATTATCAATACACCTCCGGCCAACCGTCAGCCTGTTACAACCGAATTGCATGCATACAATGATGAATTGCTGAGAGAAATTGTGATGAATGAAGTAGAACGTGGTGGACAGGTGTTCATGGTTCATCATCGGGTGAAAGATATTTATGAAATAGCAGATAAGATTATGCGCATTTGTCCGGGTGTAAAAGTAGGGGTTGCTCACGGACAATTGGAAGGCGATAAGCTCGAAGACGTGATGATCAAATTTATTGAAGGTGATTACGATGTATTGGTGGCAACCACTATTATTGAAAGCGGACTCGACATTCCGAATGCTAATACGATCATCATTAACAATGCACAAATGTTCGGCTTGAGTGACATGCACCAGATGCGGGGACGTGTAGGACGAACCAACCGAAAAGCATTTTGTTACCTGATGGTTCCGAGTATGCAGATGTTAACTACGGAAGCCAGAAGAAGGTTACAAGCCATTGAAGAATTCAGTGATCTGGGAAGCGGGTTTAATGTAGCCATGCGCGATTTGGATATCCGTGGTGCGGGAAACTTATTGGGAGGAGAACAAAGTGGATTCATTTCCGAAATTGGATTTGAGATGTACCATAAAATTCTGGATGAAGCCATTCAGGAATTGAAGGAAGATGAATTTACAGAGCTGTTCAAAGATGAGCAGATGCATAAATTAGAATCAAAGGATTGTACCATTGAAACGGATTTTGAAGCCTTGATCCCGGATGAATATGTACGCAGTGTAAGTGAACGTGTAAGTTTGTACGGAGAATTATCAAGATTGGAAACAGATGATCAACTGGTAGCTTTCGGCAATCAATTGCGCGATCGTTTTGGTCCGCTGCCGCAAGCCGTTCTCGATTTGTTGGAATTGATCCAATTGCGCACAGTGGCAAAAAAAATCGGATTTGAAAAAATCATTCTCAAAAATGCTTCCATGGCTGCTTATTTTCCCGATGAAAAAAAACAATCGTATTACCAAAGCGAACAGTTCAGTAAAATATTGCAGTTTGTGCAACAGAATTCACAACGTTGCAAATTGAAGCAAACGCCAAAGAGTTTAATTCTAGGCATCCAGCATGTTTCCGGAATCGGCCATGCAAAGGGCGTGTTGGAGGATATGGTGAGGGCCATAGGTTGAAAGAATTTCGGATTTTGGATCTGAGATTTCGGATTGGGAAGTTGCAGGTTAGATATTGCGGGTTTTGGGTTGAATGCCTCAGATCAGTGAAGTTTGCAACTTGTAGGTATGATTTCTTTAAAGATTAACCATGTGAAAAATATAGAGAATTTAGAATTATAAGCGTGGCAAGTCTCAGACTTGCTTGTGTAGAAAGTTTGAAGTTGCAAACTTCAAACAGCCCCACATAGTTTCCTTGCATCATTATACTTTGCATAAGCTCAGGCAACTTTTTCACTGCACACCATAATCTCCTTATCCCTTTATTTCGAATTTGGTGCTTCAGTATTCTAACTTCCTTTCCTCATTATCTCATCATCTCATTTACACATTTTATTCCTCCAGCAAGATCTTCCTCAGCATATCTAATGCCTGCAATGCTGTTCGGTGAATAGTCCGTTCGCGGTTATCGCCCATATTAAATTGTAACGCGATAGTTTGGGTTTTACTGCTTATTGCAATCCAAACAGTTCCTACAGGCTTCTCGGGTGTTCCTCCATCAGGTCCGGCAATGCCACTTGTTGCAATAGCAAAATCGGTATTGAATTTTTTGCGAACACCTTCGGCCATTTGTTTCACACAATCTTCACTCACTGCTCCAACGGTTTTTACTATTTCGGGAGATACTCCCAATTCATGGATCTTAATTTCATTTGCATAGCTGATGATACTTCCCTGATAGTATGCAGAACTTCCTGGAACCGAAGTGATCAAATGCGCAATAAAACCACCGGTACAACTTTCGGCTGTGGAAACAGTTTTGTCTTTTCCTTTTAATAAGAGACCAACTGTTTTCTGGAGGGTGTCTTCTTCTTCCCCAAAAATATATTCTCTGATCAATTCATATAGATTGCTGATGATGGTATCCATTTCTGCCTTGAGCATTTCGGAGTTGGAATGATAACCGCTGAAGCGCAAACGCACCTGTCCAATATTGGGAAGGTATGCCAGCTTGATATGCGCAGGCAGTGCGTTTTCAAGGTCTTCTATTTTTTTAGCAAGAAAGGATTCACCAATTGAACAGGTTTGAATGGTGCGATGAATAATGACAGGAAGTTTAAAATGTTTTTGCAAACGGGGAATGCACTGTTCTTCAAAAATTACTTTCATTTCAAACGGTACACCCGGCATGCTGATAAAAATTTTGCCGTTCACATCAAACCACATTCCGGGAGCTGTTCCGCTTCGATTGAATAACACTTCACAGTTGGCCGGAACCATTGCCTGATTTTTATTGGTATCAATCATGGGCAATTTTCGCATACGGAAAATTTTACTTACCCATTCCAGTACGTCTTCATTTAATACAAGCTCAGTCCCGAAATATTCAGCAAGTGTATGTTTGGTTATATCATCTTTTGTGGGTCCAAGTCCTCCTGTCATAATAATAATGTCGGCACGTTGGGTTGCATCATTTAATGCATCAATAATATCCCGTTGTTGATCGGATACAGAAGCGCGATGCACTACGGAAATGCCCATCTTACCAAGTTCTTGTCCAAGCCATGAGGAGTTAGTATCGATGATTTGTCCTATTAATATTTCATCACCAATGGTTACTATTTCTGCTTTCATAAATGAATGTTCACGTTGTATGTTTTGTTTCAAATGTTTGTTCAATATAATGCATTCGCTTTTATATGATGATGAAAAAATTTGTTTGATGCAATCTTTCAATTCAAGTATTTAAAATGTCATTATTTGTTCTGTACAAAAAAATATACTCAGAAAATGGATCGAAGTAGCAGAAAAATATTTTTCGAGTTGAATCATTCCAAAGAGTGGAAAATTTATTTAGACACCGAATTTGAATGATAAATGCCTGAAGTTGTCAGTAAAAACAGGATGTAACAGGGTTTTACCAACAATATTGAACGATAACATAATTTGCTTTTTCAAAAAAGAGCGTAACTGTTTGCGTTTCAGTCTAAAGAAAATAATCACATTTTTGTTGATTGTGAGAAGCGTGAAGAGTATTGAAAAATAAGGTATTCGCGCTTGTTGTTCACAGTTATCAACAGTTTTATGTTGTAATTTTTTAGTGCTGATAATGAACAAGTACTTGAATATTATAAACACTCTTATAACTTTGTTATCGTAATCAATCAAATTTTTAAAAACATGGCAACTAAAAAAACAACCAAAAAAGCAGCTCCTACAAAATCAGCTGCTCCAAAAAAAGCTGCTGCTAAGAAAGCTGCTCCGAAAAAAGCTGCTGCTAAAAAAGCTGCTCCTAAGAAAGCTGCTAAGAAAGCTGCTCCTAAGAAAGCTGCTAAAAAAGCTGCTCCTAAGAAAGCCGCTGCTAAGAAAGCTGCTCCTAAGAAAGCTGCTAAAAAAGCTGCTCCTAAAAAAGCCGCTAAGAAAGCTGCTCCTAAAAAGAAGTAATCCTTCTTTGGGAAACAAATTGAAAGTCCTGCATTTTAAATGCAGGACTTTTTTTTTACCTTCACTTCTCCGAAATTATCTGTCATGAAAAAAGTAGCTATCTATTTGTTTGCAGTCGCCATTATTTGGGGTGGTATTTCATGCAAGGCAAAAAAGTGTGCTGATTTTTCTGATCCCAGAAACAACTATCATAATAAGTACAACAAAAAGGGATTAGTGAAAAGTAAAAACAAACAGAGTAGAACCTGGTCGGATAAATATTAAGAGGTGAATTACCTTTCTCATTTCATAATTGATCATACTGCTGACGATGTATATTTCAACAGTGCACTTATCTTACCCGATATAACCAAACGTTGGGTTAAAACATTTAACCATCCTCCCCCTTCTAATGATTTTACCCCGAATCAGCATTCATTGCTAAGGGGATGTCTGCGGCACTATCAAAGGGATAAACAATTTCATGGCTCTTCTTTTTTTGAAGGTTATCAGCAACGTGTAAATGAATATCTCAAAACACAGCCCTTTTCGGTTGACGTAAACAGGAAGTGGTTTATTGCACACGTGCTTACTGAGCTATTGATCGATCGTGCTTTTGTGAAGACATTTCCGGGGTATGTAGATGCCTTTTACGGCTCATTAACCGCTATGGAAGATAGAGAGCTGGCGGGATTTCTAAAACAGTACGGGATGGCTGACACCACTGATTTTTTTTACTTTTTCAATCATTTCAGGTCGGTACAGTATATTTATTATTATGCAGATAATAACAAGTTCTTATATTCGTTAACTAGAATTATGTTGCGGGTGGGGTTGAAAGAACTGAATGCTGCTGATGCGCAGTTAATGCTGGAGGCCATTCAATATCTCGAATTAACCTATATGCATAATGGAGAGGCTTTGTTGGCCGAACTTAAGGACGTATTTAACTAACACATGAAGAGAATTCTGATAGTGATTTTGAGCTTAGTGGCATTGGAGGCAAATGCTCAGATCCTAAAATACAGTAATGAATTTTTGGCCATTGGCGTAGGTGCCAGAGCTGCAGGTATGGGAGGTGCTGTTGTGGCAAGTACCGATGATGCAACAGCTGCATACTGGAATCCTGCCGGATTGATGCAGATTAAAGATAATGTACAGGTTTCGTTGATGCACAATGAGCAATTTGCCGGAATTGTAAAGCATGATTACGGAACAGTAGCCTTTAAATTTTCCGATAAAAGTGCCTTGGCTATTTCTATGATCCGTGTGGGAGTTGATGATATTCCCAATACGCTGAATTTATTTCAGAATGGCCAGTTAGATTATTCCCGTATCAAAAGCTTCTCATCTGTTGATTATGGTTTTATGGGTTCGTATGCACGCAGTTTGCCTATTGAAGGATTAACCGTGGGCGGAAATGTTAAAGTCATTCGAAGAATAGTTGGGGAATTTGCCAATGCGTGGGGATTTGGATTTGATGTGGGTGCACAATACCGTTATAAAAAATGGTTGGCGGGAGTAAGCATAAGAGATATTACTACTACATTTAATGTATGGAGTTATACTTTTTCGGAGCAGGAAAAACAAGTATTGCTTCAAACCAATAATGCGTTGCCAAGTAATACACTTGAATTAACCGCTCCTAAAATGATACTGGGACTCTCCAGGAAATTCTTATTGTTTAAAGAGAAGTTTAGTATTATGCCTGAAGCTACCACTGAGATTACATTTGACGGTAAAAAGAATAATGTTTTGCAAAGTGAGTATTTTAATGCCGATCCAAAAATGGGAATTGAGATGGGATACCGCAATATTGTTTTCCTGAGAGGTGGAGTAATGAATATTCAGACGGTTAAACAAATTGACGGAACAAAAGAATTATCGTACATGCCTTCAGTAGGTGTAGGTTTAAAAATCAATAATCTTTCTATTGATTATGCACTCTCCAATTTTGGAAGCGGTGCCGACTTACCTTATTCTAATATCATATCCCTGCGCTTAGGTATCAACAAAAAGGGATAATCACATTTTTATTATTCATTCCTCAGTGTACTTTTGAATCTTAATTATAAAAGTATGCGTTTTTTCTTTTCAATAGGTCTGGCCATGTTAACCGTTGCTGTTTTCGCACAATCGCGTGATAAGTTATATTTTTCTGCAAGCGTGAATCCGGTTATTTCAATGGCAATCAATACTTCCTCCTCAAATAAGCTTACCGGTTCAACACCTCCTCAAACACTTGCCCAATACCAGGATTCGGTTCGCTCATTTGAATCATACAAATTATCATTAGGAGCCACCGTTTGGGTGAATTATGCTCTCAACTCAAAGTGGACACTTCAATCGGGTATAGGTTATAGTGAAATTGGTTTTACCCGTCAGCAAAAAAACATTCAGTTCAATGATAGATTGTATCCGGGCATTGGGTCAAAAGGTAAATTACTGGAGATTTCCAATTCTACTAAAAACGTTGATTACCGTTTCAGATATCAATATATAACGGTTCCTGTTTTGTTTAACTATTATGCCAAACGCAGTGGGGATTTTAAGTGGACATATTATTTCACCGGTGGAATTGGTTTAAATATGCTGGTGAAGCATGAAATGAAAGCCGTACTCGATCAGTTTGTGGTAGAGGGAGAGAATGTGTTTCATATTGACTCTACAGGTTACGAGGGCCGTTTCTTTACCGTGAATGTGTTTGCCGGAGGCAGGATTGATTATAAGGTCGACAAAAATATGAGTGTATTTGCCCAACCTATGTTAACGATATTCCCGATGTCAGTTTCAAAAACAGACATGCATTCGTATCCAATCGGATTGCAAGTAAATCTTGGTGTTTCATACGTATTCGATAAAAAGAAAGATGAATAACATTAACCGGCTGAATATTCGGGTGTATGGATTGTTGGTGAATGAACACCGTGAGGTTTTATTATCCAAAGAAAAGATTGGGGATATTCATTTTACAAAGTTTCCCGGTGGTGGACTGGAGTTAGGAGAGGGTATAAAAGATTGCCTCATCAGGGAGTTTGAAGAAGAAGTATCTATTTCGGTTGATATCGAGTCTCATTATTATACCACAGATTTTTTTCTGCAGAGTGCATTCCGGGAAACAGACCAACTGGTCTCTATTTATTATAAAGTAACAACTGCACATCCTCTTGAATCCATCAGACTGGATGAGTTTGATATTGAAAATGATGGACGCATCGAGCAGCAACAATTTGTATGGATACCCCTTGCTCAGCTCGATGAGTCTATGGTAACTTTTCCCATTGATAAAGTAGTGGTGAGGATGTTGAGGAAGGAAAACGGCTAGCTGAGTTTCCGTTTGTATAATTGAACGGTATTTTCAAGTCCCAGATACAGTGCATCACAAATAAGTGCATGTCCGATACTTACTTCGAGTAAGCCCTTCACCTGCTGGTTGAAAAACTGTAAATTTTCCAGACTCAAATCGTGACCGGCATTAATACCTAATTCCATTTCTTTAGCTTTTTTAGCTGCCGCTATAAAAGGTTTTATAGCTTTTTCTCTGTTTGTAATATAGTGTACCGCGTATGATTCCGTATACAATTCAATTCTGTCCGTTCCTGTTTCACGTGCACCTTCCACCATCTTCTCATCTGCATCCACAAAAATGGAAGTACGGATGCCCTGTTCTTTAAACATGGCAATGGTATCAATTAAATAGTCTTTATAGGTTATAGTATCCCACCCATGGTCGGAAGTAAGTTGTCCGGTTGTATCCGGAACCAATGTTACCTGCGTGGGTTTGGTTTTAAGCACCAGTTTAACAAATTCTTTTTCCAGTGGATTGCCTTCAATATTGAATTCGATGGTGAGGATTTTTTTGAGTTCACGCACATCGGTATAGCGAATATGACGTTCATCCGGACGTGGATGAACAGTTATTCCATCTGCGCCAAATCGTTCAATATCGATAGCGGTTTTAAGAACGTCAGGATTATTACCTCCTCTCGAATTACGAAGGGTAGCAATTTTATTAATATTAACAGAGAGTTTGGTCATTATAGTTGTTGTAATAGGCAAGCAAGTTTATTGTATTTATAAGGTTTCTCCAAGAGTTAAGGCGTAATGATAATGTCATTTTCATTGAGCAACGGTTCTTTTCTAAACCGCAATAGGAGCTGAGCAACCGTCACAATATCTTTCTGACAATAATGCCTTATGCGTTCAAGATCTTTCTCTTTCCAGTATACTTCGCCTACCATACTACCATCAATATCATCTTTGGGTGTTGGGATATCAAATGCGGCAGCCAGTAATTCAAGCGAAGTATAAGCTTTATAGTCGCCAAATTTCCATAGTTCCATGGTGTCGAGCAATGTTACTTCCCAGGGTTTTTTACCCGAAATATTGAGAATACGCGGAATGTCCACCTGGTGAATGAGGCAACGTCTGGAGATATATGGATAATCAAATTCCTTACCATTGTGGGCACATAATAAATGATCGGGATCATTAAAATGACGTTCGAGCATTTGGGTAAAATCTTGCAACAATGATTTTTCATCATCACTGTAAAATGATTTGATACGAAACTGCCAGTCTTTTCCACTTCGGGTAAAATAACCGACAGAGATGCATACGACCTTGCCGAACTCTGCATAGATAGCCGCCCGGCTATAGATGCTATCAGGAGTTTGGTCGCCTTTACTGTTTAAGATGTTGGCTTTTTTGTTCCATAGATATTGCCACCTTTCATCCAGTTCATCATAAGTGGGTTGTTGTGAAACAGTTTCAATATCAATAACAAGAATTTTTGTTAAATCTAAATGTTCAAGCATACGTTTTGGGTTTAGAGGGCACCGGCAATTTAGTAAATGAAGGTATAAATAAACAATATTTTAGTTTCTTTGTAAACAATGACGTTACCTGCTGTAAAAGAGTATATCATCAGTTCTCTGAGTGCCATTTATGATGAACATGAGGCACTGGCCATTGCTAATACACTATTGAGCCATGTTTTGAGTGATGCCGTTCACCATTCATTTGATAACATTACCCCCTCCAGCCTGGACCCAATTCATATCGAAAAAATAGAGCAGGCAGTCAGTCGTTTGTTGTTGCATGAACCATTGCAATATGTACTGGAGGAGGCATGGTTTTACAATATTCCTTTTTATGTGAACAAGTACGTATTGATTCCCCGTCCCGAAACTGAAGAGTTGGTTGAGCTTATTATCAATTCGCAATTTGCACGTCATCAGACTTCATTTTCGATTCTTGATATTGGCACAGGGTCGGGATGTATTCCGATTGTGCTGAAAAAACAATTTCCATTAGCAACAGTGCTCGGACTTGACGTTTCAGATGATGCTCTAAAAGTCGCGCAGCATAACGCTCAGAAAAATGGTGCAGAGATTGAGTTTATTAAAGCTGATATCTTAAATCCGGAACAGCTAAACCTGCAGCCACTGGATATTATTGTGAGCAATCCACCTTACATCACCGAATCTGAAAAAGGGGAAATGCATGCTAATGTACTGGAGCATGAACCGCATTTGGCCCTGTTCGTTACTAGTGATAACCCGTTGCAATTTTATGAGACGATAACATTATTTTCAGCAACGCATCTTAAGAGAGGCGGGCAATTATATTTTGAGGTAAATACTTCCTATAGCAAAGAGATTAAATCCTTTATGGAAGAGAACGGTTTTACTGAGGTGTTGATTGTAAAAGATATGCAAGGAAAAGACCGTATGATTACGGGAAGCAAATACCGATAATCTCTGCAATTCACCATTTATCCGAGGGTGGTTTTTTTTCCACCTGAATTCGCTTTCTTTGGTAAAATTTTTATCTATGAAAAAGCACCTATTATTTTTAGTGTTTGTGTTTACGGCAGTAGTCGTATTTGCACAAGCGGGTTACGAACAAAAGACCTCACCTGACGGGAAGTACACCTATTTAACCGTTCCCGGTGATCCGTTAGGAGTACGCATTTATAAATTGAGCAATGGCCTTACCGTTATGCTCTCGGTAAATAAAAGCGAACCAAGGATACAAACATTAATTGCAACCAAAGCCGGTAGCAAAAATGATCCTGCCGACAATACTGGTCTGGCGCATTATCTGGAGCATATGTTGTTTAAAGGCACAGATAAGTTTGGCTCGAAAGACTGGACAAAAGAAAAGGAACAATTGGATAAAATTGATGCCTTGTATGAACAATACAATAAAACAACGGACGAGTCGAGACGTAAAGTAATTTACCATGAAATTGATTCCGTATCAGGAGTGGCCTCTAAATATGCTATTGCGAATGAGTATGATAAAATGCTCTCTACCATCGGAGCAACAGGAACCAATGCATTTACTTCATTGGAGCAAACAGTGTATGTAAATGATATTCCGCAAAATCAGGTTGCAAATTGGCTGACAATTGAAGGCGAACGTTTCCGCAACCCTATTTTACGCCTCTTCCACACTGAGCTGGAAGCCGTTTATGAAGAGAAGAACATATCACTGGACAACGACCAGCGTAAAGTATTTGAAGCCATGATGAGCAGTTTGTTTACCAAACATGCATATGGGACTCAAACTACTATTGGTACGGTAGAACATCTGAAAAATCCTTCACTGGTAAAAATAAGAAATTACTATAACACCAATTATGTACCGAACAATATGGCCATCATTATGGCCGGTGATTTGGATCCGGATAAAACCATCAACCTGATTGCTGAGAAATTTAGCTACATGCAGCCAAAACCGGTTCCGGATTATACGTTTGCTGCCGAGCCGGCAAAAACAGCACCAACCGTGGTGAATGTTTCGGGACCGGATGCCGAGAACCTGATGATTGGTTACAGAATGCCGGGTGCATTAACCCGTGAAGCCAAGTACATGTTGTTGTGCGATTATATGATGGCCAACTCAAAAGCAGGATTTATTGATTTGAACCTGGTAAAAAAACAAAAGGTATTATCAGCTTCTTCTTCAACCTGGCCAAATAAGGATTACAGCATCTATTTTCTATCAGGAAAACCTAAAACAGGTCAAACACTTGAGGAGGTAAAGGATTTGCTCCTGGCACAAATTGAATTGATTAAAAAGGGAGAGTTTGATGATGAGACATTAAAAGCTATCATCAACAATTTTAAAGTGGATCAGATAAAGAACAATGAAAGCAATGCAGGCAGAGCTTACACAATGCTTGATGCATTTACAGTAGGTTCTGATTGGAAAGACAATGTTTCGTTCCTGAATGACTTATCCAAAATCACTAAAAAGGAACTAGTGGATTTTGCCAATAAATATTTCACCAACGATTTTGTGATTGTATACAAACGCACCGGAGAAGATAAGAGTGTGGTAAAAGTTCCAAAACCGGAAATCACACCTGTGGATGTAAACCGTGATGACATGAGTCCTTTTGTAAGAGGTATCGTAGATAGCAAAGTAGAAAACATCAAGCCGGTGTTTATCGACTTTAACAAAGATGTGGTGACACGCACCGTTGGAAAGGATAACAAATTAATCTATGTACAAAACAAAGACAATGGATTGTTCTCTATGTATTATGTACTCGATATGGGTAAATTTCATAATATCAAATTACCAACTGCTGTTAACCTGTTGCAATATTTAGGAACAGATAAATATACTGCTGAGCAGTTGAGCAAAGAGTTTTTCAAAATTGCCTGTGACTTTAATGTATTCAGCAGCGATGAGCAGGTATATGTTTCCCTGAGTGGATTAGATGAAAATTTTGAAGCAGCAACCAAATTATTTGAACACGTATTGGCCAATGCCAAACCGGATGATGCTGCTTTGCAACAAATGACCGAACGCACTCTGAAAAGCAGAGCAGACGCGAAGTTGAGCAAACAACAGGTATTTGGAGCGTTGCGTCAATACACCATCTTTGGCAAGAACAATCCATTAACGCATATTTTAAGCGCTGAGCAATTAAAAGGATTGAAGTCTGCTGAGCTGGTTGAGATCGTAAAAGGACTTACCTCATACAAACACAAGATTTACTATTATGGTCCACGCAAAACAGATGAACTCGTTGCTTTTTTAACCAAGGAGCACAAGATGGCTAAAACGCCATTGACGTATCCAACTCCGATTGTATTTACCCGTAATGAAACGGTTAAGAACACGGTATACTTTACCAACTATAAAATGGTACAAGCAGAGATCATGTGGATCAACAAACAATCAATCCAATATGATACAACGGTTCATCCGTATGTTTCCATGTTTAATGAGTACTTCGGTGGTGGTATGTCGAGCATTGTTTTCCAAACCATTCGTGAATCCAAAGCACTTGCCTATTCAACGTATTCCCGTTTCCAGTTACCTTCCAAAAAGGGAGACCCAATGTATATCATTGCATATGTGGGAACACAAGCGGATAAGTTGAATGATGCCATTCCTGCCATGAATGAGTTGCTGACAACAATGCCAAGAGCGGAAATGACCTTTAATGCTGCAAAAGATGCATTGAAGAGCCAACTCGAAACAGAGCGTATCAATAAAGAAGACATTATTTTCAGAATGGAAAGTGCTAAAAGACAAGGCTTAAACCATGATGTACGCAAAGATATTTATGATGCATTGGGTACAATGTCTATAAATGATGTTCAACGTTTCTATGACGAACATTATAAAGGTAAAACATTTAACTACGCTATTATCGGTTCAACGGATAAGGTTAAAAAAGATGATCTTCAGAAATACGGGAACCTGGTTGAGGTTTCTCTTGAAGAGATTTTCGGATACTAAGGGATTCTCATTTCGGCATAAAAAAGGTTGCAATAAACATTGCGACCTTTTTTATGCTCGGAGTTAAGTTTTATTCATTCAAAGCCTGCGCAATCCCATCCAGTTCGGTATACCATGCTTCACCATATTTTCGAATAAGCGCCTCTTTCAAAAATTTGTATACCGGAACCTTGTGCTCATCACCCAGTTTACAGGCAGGTTTGCATACATCCCATGTATGGTAGTTTAGGGCTTCATAATCGCCTACTTGTGCAATGCGGATAGGATAAAGGTGGCACGAGATGGGTTTACGGAAAGTTGTTTTGCCATCCTTCCAGGCTTGTTCCATGCCACAACTTAAGATGCCGTTTTCATATCGTGAGAAGTTGCACTCCCCGGAAGGTAAGCAGGTTGTTACCAGATCGCCTTCAGGATCGGTTTCCCAGAATCCTTTTTGTTCAATAGCATGCAATGAGGCATCCGTTAAATAAGGTTTGATGGCTTCCAGGTCTTTAGCAATAAGTTCAATTTCTTCCTCGCTCACGGGAGCACCCTGATCGCCTTCCACGCAGCATGCACCCTTACATTTACTGAGGTTGCAAATGAAATTCTTCTCAAATATATCTTCGGAGAGTAAGGTTTGTTCGTGGATGATCATCGGACAAAAATACAATTATTATGGGGTTAACATACTAAAACCATATGATAAACGGTTTGGTATTACGGTCTCTTTTCCAAATATTTGATAACTGCCTATGAAGTTTAGAAAATACCACACCTTTTTAGTATTCCTTTTCTGGGGAATCGTTGCCCATGCTCAGCAAGCCTCTATTAGTGGAAGTATTGCCGATACCATCAATTTTAAGCCTATGGCTTATTCCAGTATTGCCCTTATTCGCCAATCCGATTCAGTATTGGTGAGTCATCAATGGGCTACCGAAAAGGCGGACTTTACCTTTGGTCAGTTAGTTGCCGGTAATTATATCCTTCAGATCACCCGCCCTACTTTTGCCGATTATGAAGAACTGATCCGATTGGGGGAGAATGAACAAAAGCAGGTAGGAACCATTGTTTTGGTTTCGAAGGAACATTTGCTCAAGGAAATTATTGTACGGGAAAAGAAGAATGCCATTACCATTAAAGGGGATACAACGGAATACCTTGTAGATAGTTTTTTGGTAAATAAAAGTTCGAACGTAGAAGATTTATTGAAAAAACTTCCGGGTATTCAGGTTGATAAAAATGGGAAGATCACGGCTCACGGGCAAGAGGTGAAAAAGGTACTTGTAGATGGAGAAGAATTTTTTGGAGAGGATCCTACTGTAGCTACAAAAAATATACGTGCCGATAATGTGGAGAGTGTACAGGTGTTTGATAAAAAGTCGGATCAAGCAGCATTTACAGGTATTGAAGATGGTGAGAAAAACAAAACGATTAATCTTAAACTGAAAGATGATGCCAAGAAAGGGTACTTCGGGAAAGCAAGTGGGGCAGAAGGACGTGACGAAAATAAAATACGCAGGTATGAGTACGATGCCATGGCCAATATGTTTAAGAATAAACGCAAATTTTCGGTATATGGAGCCACGAGTAATACCAATAAAACAGATATGGACTGGAATGACCGGGAAAAGTATCAGGGATCTAACGATAATACTTTTATGAGTGATGAGGGGTATTATTACTCATACTACGATGGTAATGACGGATTCAACGGTGTGGGTGTTCCACAAACTATTTATTATGGCGGATTTTACAGTGATAAGTTGAAAGACGATAAACACACCTTTAATATTAATGCTAGTCATAAAGAGATGTTGGTGAATGGATACAATAATAATTACACAAAGTATATTTTGCCCGACACATTGTATTTCAACAATCAAAAAAGCGAGTTTAATAATACCAAACAAAAGAACAGTGGAAGTGGAAAGTATGAAATAAAGCTGGATTCACTAAGTACGTTGAAGGTAACATTGTCAGCCTCTCAGGGTACCTTTAATAATAAAAGCACTTACACAACAGAGAACTTAAACAGTAATGCAGCGCTTGTTAACAGTAACAACAGACTGCAAACCAATATTGGCGATAATCAAACTTTTAAAGGTGGTATCGTGTTGAACAAAAAATTTAAAACGAAAGGCAGAACCATTTCCCTGAATACAAGTTTTGATTACAATGCCAATAGTTCGGATGGGTTTTTGGAATCGGAAACTAAACTATACAATGCAGATGGAAGTCTTCAATCAGCTACACTTATCGATCAGAAAAAGACTAATTCAAGTAAAACTAATTCGATAATTGGCAACATAGTATATACGGAACCGCTGTCGGATAAATGGTTTGTGGTAAGCGAATATGATTTGAAAACTACCGTGAGCGAATCGAAGCGATATACCTTCACCAAAAATGTAAACAATGAGTATACCGATCCACTTGATTCATTGAGTAACAGTTTACGCTATGATATATTTGTAAATGCTGGAGGAATATCTCTGAAGTATGTCAACAAGAAGTTGAATTATTCTTTTGGTGGTAAGGCTTCGTATACTGATTTGCGACAGCTCAACCAGGTTAGTAATCAGGTAAGCAACCAATATTTTCTGAACCTGTTTCCTGCAGCCAATATTCAATACAAATTACGGAACAATACATCTTTCCGAGCCAGTTACAATGGAAGTACTCGTCAGCCAAGTCTTCAACAGATACAACCCTTGCTTGACAACAGTAATCCTCTGGATCTTTATGTTGGTAATCCCGGCTTGCAACAAAGTTTCCGAAATGGATTCAATGTATCGTTCAATGATTACAAGGCATTGAGTGGGCGAAGCTTTTATGGTTCACTCTCATATGATTTTACCCAAAACGATTTTACCTCATATGATATCGTGGATAATCAAGGGCGTAAAACCCATAAAACGGTAAATGTGGATGGAAATAAAAGTGCAAACTTATGGACCAACTACTGGTTTTCGATTAAGAAGATAGATCTGGGTGTTTCTCAAAATGCGAGTATGAATTATTCGGTAAACAATAATTTCATCAATGGACTGAGCAATCGTAATCAGAATATCAGTGCGCGGTATGGACTAGGATTTTATTATGATATTGAAGAGAAATTTGAATGTAATGCAGGAGCCAATATTAACTACAACTATTCAACTTCCAGTTTACGCAGTGATATAAAAACAGCGTATTTCATCTACAACTATGATGCAGGATTCAGCGTGTTTTTACCCAAACAGTTTAAAACGGGTGCGGATGTTGACATTAATATCAGGCAACGTACTTCCGACTTTGATAAAAACCTGAACAATACCATTGTTAATGCATATGTGAGTAAAGGATTCCTAAAAAAGGAAACATTGGTAATCAAATTTTCAATTCATGATCTGTTAAATCAAAATCTGGGGTTCAACCGTACAGCTAATAGTAATTATATCAATGAAAATACATTTTCGGTTTTGCGCAGGTATTTCCTGGTTTCGCTTACCTGGAATTTTAGAAGGGGAGGTACCGGTGAGTAATAAAATATTATTTGGTCTATTGATGCTTGTATCATTCACAGGCATCTCGCAGCAATTGGTGTTGCAGGGAACAGTGACATATGAGCGCAAGGAAAACATGCATAAGATGTTTGATGGAGATGAAGATAACAGTTGGGCAGAGGCCATGAAAAAGACACTTCCTAAATACCGGATCGATTTATTTGGGTTGACGTATAATGCACACCAGAGCGTCTATCAGGTAACACAAGAGCATGAAGGAATGGGAGCCACTAATTTTTGGCGTGTGGCGTATCGGAATATTGTGCAAGTGGATTTGGATAAGAAGGTGGTTGTTGATGAAAAGAATGTGTACGAACGTGATTACCTGATTACAGATTCATTGCCACAGATGAGGTGGAAACTCACCGGGGAATACAGGGAAATTGCTGGGTACAATTGCCGCAAGGCATCTACAATTATCATGGATTCCGTTTATGTGATTGCTTTTTATACAGATGCTATTCCGGTGAGCGGAGGACCGGAATTGTTTAATGGATTACCGGGTATGATTATGGGCGTTGTGATACCACGGATGAATATTACTTTTTTCGCTACCAAAGTAGAAACTCAGCTTCCCGATCCTAAAGTATTTATGGTGAAACCGGGTAAAAAGAGCAAGGTTGTAAAGTTTGTACAATACAGAGAAGAGTTGCTAAAGGATATTAAAGATTGGGGTAAGGACAATATGAAAATATTCTGGAAAGCGATGCTTTAATAGTGTGCTTATCTGAATAAAATAAATCTTGAAGGTTGCCCCTGAACTATACCTATTCCGGGAGCCGGATAATGAAAATAATCTAAAACTTCTTTTACTGCATAGGTAGATTTTCGTTTGGTTTTAATGCTACTACTTAAATTCCAATCGAAACTGATACATATATCACGCAAATTAGGTTTATCGCTTCTGGGGGTGTTTTCATCAATTCCATATCCAACTGCCATGTTCAAAAACTCTGGCCAATATCGTTGTGCCTTTTGAGGGAGAAGGTTGTGTACGTCAAAACTTAGCCAATAACAATGGCCTTTATAGTCGGAAGTTAATGACCATCCTTTAAATTCATTATTAACAAAATGTGAGGTGGGGTAATAGCTCATCTTTACCTTAAAATTTCGCATATATGGATATTTTTCCTGCAATAGACCAAAACCAATTCCAAGTGAATTAGCTACCAAATCTTCCCAGGAAGCTCCATAATTGGAGAATCCATCGCCAATTTCGATGCTAACAGCCCATGCTAATGGCAGGGTAACAGCTGTTATTTTCCTTGTCTTAGGAGAGAATTCAGCCCACTTCATTATTTCATTTAAACTATGAAAGTACAAATAAGACGTAAAAAAGTGACCTGCTTTATCAACTCCCAATGAATAATCGTTAATGAATCCTTCGGGTTCAAAATTGAAAGAATGGTAATCATCTTTCCACCACCATTTGTATTGTACACCGAAACTGGCTACTTGTTGTACAGCAAGTCCTCCAATCACCAGTTTTTGTTTTGTGTTTAACCTATTATGGGATATGGTGTCCTGTGCATATATGTGAGTTGTTACACATATACTTAACAATAATATGAGTGGAAATTGCTTCATCTAAAAATCGAAGAAGAAACCGAAAGTGGCAAAGTTCCGGGTTTGGGTGTAGAATTGCCCGCGTTCATCCAGACCTCGGGCCGGAAAGGCCC
>JAZKGH010000146.1:0-26986 GCA_040386055.1 Bacteroidota bacterium | reverse complement strand
GTTGATGGCAAAGCGTAATGTATGCTTATCCGGAATACTGTATTTATAACCTATTTGGTAGTTCTCTATGGTTCGATAATCCAGTTCTCCTCTGAATTTTATATCGAAAGCATAATACAAATAGTTATGAGTTTTCCATTTTACAGGGCTGTGCTCCCAGCCTATTTGTGGAATGAGAATCGGACCTAAACTTCGGGTCGTTTTGAAATTAGTATTGAATGTTAGACCGCCATATGCTCGGAATTTATGTTCAGAATGATTATATACGCCAAATAGTTGCCCGTAATCACGTGTATAGTTTATGGGGGACTTTCCTTCATCAATTACGGCATCATCACTCAAATGTTGGCTGGTGTGACCAATTCCACTTCTTATAGCCCACTGTTCCGAAAGTTTGAGATCACCAAAAATATCTACAAAAAAGTCAACGTTAATCAACCGTCCTCTGTCTGTCCATCTTCTCAGTGTTGTGTAAACAGTAGAAGCGGCACTTATTTGAAATACTCTTTTAGAATTGGTCACAGAAAATACGGGAAAAATTCCACCCATGCTTCCAATGTATCCATTGTCATTAAGAGGTTTTTGAATGCTTAAACGATGCGCACGGCTATCGGCTGTAAATAATGGAACAAGATGTGTTTCGGGCAGCATGGTCCATTTTAGCTTTGTAGAATCAGCAGACTGAGCCCATGTTTTATCAACGAGGGAAAGCAATAATAAGATTGGTAATATCTTTTTCATCAGGCTATTCATATATGCAAGTATGGGTTTTAATAAATTATATACAAATCAAATTTCTCATGTTGGGTAAAAGGTAAAACAAAAATGCCCGATACAATGTACCGGGCATTTTTGTTTATAAGAAGAAATGAATCTTACATTTTATGTTTAGGAGCGCAGTGATCATCACCACCTGTTGTGCAGCAACCTTTACCTTCTTTGTGTGACGATACGCATTTGTCATCGCAATGTGTTTGACACTCTTCAGCAGTTTTGCAGTCTTTATCACAGTTTTCCATGGTAGCTCCGGCTTTTTCACCTTTGCACATTTCCTTGCATTTAGCTTCATCAAATTTGCCGTTGGCATCATACATGCTCATGCATGTTGCTTTTTCTTCGGCAGTACAGCCAACGCTATCGCAATAAGCAGCACATTCTTCTTTGGTCATCTCCATGCATTTACTCACTTCACATTTGCCCATCATCATGTGGCATTCTTCTTCTGCAGGAGCGCAGCATTCCATTTTCTCACCGTGCATCATCATGTGCTTATCTGATTTCAAACCGCCTTGCACAGCAATGTAAGGAGCAATAACCAATGAAACGATAGACATCAACTTAATAAGAATATTCATTGAAGGTCCTGATGTATCTTTGAATGGATCACCTACTGTATCACCTGTTACCGAAGCTTTGTGTGGTTCAGATTTTTTGTAGAACATTTCACCATTGATCAACACGCCTTTTTCAAATGATTTTTTAGCGTTATCCCATGCACCACCTGCATTTGATTGAAAAATACCCATCAATACACCTGTTACGGTAACACCTGCTAATAAACCACCCAATACTTCCGGTCCGAAAGTGAAACCTATAATTACCGGAGTAATCAAAGCGATAGCACCCGGTAACATCATTTCACGGATAGAAGCTTGCGTTGAGATAGCTACGCATTTTTCATATTCAGGTTTCGCTTTGTATTCCATGATACCCGGAATTTCACGGAACTGACGTCTTACTTCCTGAACCATATCCATTGCAGCTTTACCTACAGCCTGAATACACAATGCTGAGAAAATGAATGGAATCATACCACCTACAAATAAACCTGCCAATACAGGGGCTTTGTAAATATCAATAGCGTCAATACCGGCAATACCTACAAATGCCGCGAACAATGCCAATGATGTTAATGCTGCAGAAGCAATTGCAAATCCTTTACCGGTAGCTGCGGTTGTGTTACCAACGGCATCTAAGTTATCTGTACGCTCGCGTACTTCGGGAGGCAATTGGCTCATTTCGGCAATACCTCCTGCGTTATCGGCAATCGGTCCGAAAGCATCAATTGCTAATTGCATAGCAGTTGTAGCCATCATGCCTGCAGCTGCAATAGCTACACCATATAAACCTGCAAAGTGATAGGATAACATGATACCAGCTGCCAATGTTAAAATTGGAATAACGGTTGATTTCATCCCTACCGATAAACCACCGATGATGTTGGTAGCATGTCCGGTTGATGATTGTTGAATGATAGACAATACAGGCGCTTTACCCATTGCTGTATAGTATTCGGTAACAATACTCATGATAGCTCCAACTCCTGTACCAACTAAAATAGCATAGAATACATTGATGTTTGAGAATTCGTATCCGCGTAAGTTTAAGGTTGGAGGCAACATCCACATTACAATAAAGTAAGAGGCAACAACGGTTATACCCATTGAAACCCAGTTACCCATGTTTAATGCATTTTGAACGTTTGATTTATCATCTTTAATGGTAACAAACCATGTCCCTACTATAGAGAATAAAATACCCAAACCACAAATCAACATCGGTAATAAGATTGGCGACATTCCACCAAAGTTATCCGTTACTTTAATTTCTTGCCCAAGTACCATAGTAGCCAAAATGGTAGCAACATACGAACCGAATAAATCGGCACCCATTCCTGCTACGTCACCTACATTATCACCTACGTTATCAGCAATGGTTGCAGGGTTACGAACGTCATCTTCCGGAATGCCGGCTTCAACTTTACCCACTAAGTCAGCTCCAACATCGGCAGCTTTGGTATAAATACCTCCACCTACACGGGCAAACAAAGCGATTGACTCAGCTCCTAATGAGAAACCGGTCAGTACTTCGATAGAAGTAATGATGGTATTTGCTCCAAGGTCAGCGAATATGTTTAAGAATACGATGAACAATCCACCCAACCCCAAAACAGCTAAACCTGCAACTCCTAATCCCATAACGGTACCACCGGTAAAGGAAACTTTAAGTGCTTGTTTTAAGCTGGTACGGGCAGCTTGTGTTGTACGAACATTGGCTTTGGTAGCCACCTTCATACCAATATATCCTGCAGTTGCCGAGAATACGGCACCAATAATAAATGCTATTGAAATAACCCAGCTTGAGTGGATCTCTTTTCCGTTTACTTCATGAATTGTTCCAGAATAAGCTAATAAAGCAGCAGCAAAAGCAACAAAAATGCTCAATACTTTCCATTCAGCTTTTAAGAATGCCATTGCACCATCGGCAATGTATCCTGCAAGTTCAGTCATTTTTGCATCACCTGCATCTTGTTTTGAAACCCATGCACTTTTAATGGCCATGACCAATAAGCCAACTACACCTAGCGCGGGAATTAAGTAAATTACTTTCTCCATAATTTTTTGTTTTCGTTCTAATTAAAGGAGGCAAAAATAAGATTTAATTCAGTTTTTTATACATCCTTTAATTAGGGTGTTTGATGCTTGCTACAGTTGATGTAACTACTTATAAATAAGTATATTGATGTTAGTATTTAATGGCTACGAGGAGACTGGAGTATTTTATTCACATTTTATAAGCAAACAAAATGCTGGAATTTGTACACGAAGACACGAATAATAACGGAAGAAGAAAGAGCACGAAGAAGAAAGTATGCTGTAGATAAGAAAGCTCTCCCGATAGCTATCGGGAGACAATAAATAACACAATAACCAATTAACACACTCAACACAATTAACCGATCACACATCAACTTAATTAACCGATCACCTTTGTTTTTTTGAAATTCCTTGTATCTTTCGCTCACCCTAACTCCACCCTGATGAAAATATATCATGAACCCCGTGATTCCTTTTATAGCATTAGCTATATCTATTTCGTATTGTGAAGGACAGAATATAATCGGTCCAATTGGTGCCAAAGCCTGGATGCTTGGAGGAAGTTCCGTTGCTCACTCCGATGTGTGGAGTGCCAATAACAATCCTGCCGCATCAACAACCATTCGTAAGAATCAATATGGGTTGTACTCCGAACAACGTTTTAACGAACAACATTTAAAGCTTGTAAACCTCAGTGTGGTTAAACCAACCAAACATGTACACTTGGGTGCTACGCTGAATTATTATGGTTACAGTGTTTTCAATCAGCAAAAAGTCGGACTTTCACTAAGTAAGGCATTAAGCTCTGCTTTTTCGCTTGGAGTGCAACTCAATTATCTGTCTACCGGAATTGAACAGTACGGTCATGCAGGCAATATTGCACTAGCGGTTGGAATTTCGGTAACACCTACCCGACAACTTCGTATTGGATTTGTTGTGTTTAATCCAACTCAAAATATGTATGGAAAGTATACAACAGAGAAAATTCCAACGTATGGGAAATTGGGTTGCACGTATGAAGTTTCAGATAAGGTGATATTAAATATTGAAGCCGATCAGGTCTTAAACCAACAACTCAGCTGGCGGGGTGGGGTGTATTATAAAATTCATGAAATTCTCCATCTGGCTGTTGGGGCAGCTACACAGCCCACATATTATACTTTTGGAACAGCTTTGCTGATGAAAAATATGAGGCTCGATATGGCTGCCGGTTTTCATGAAGTATTGGGATTAACTCCTCATGTCGGACTCTCATTACCTGTATCAAAATGAGCATCCGTGTTTATGCCAGATGGATTATTTGTATTGCCTTATTGTTCATAGGTGCATGCAAAGGGCTTGCTCAAACCGCAAGGGAGCCGGAAGAAAAAATGGTGGCTGATTTATTGGAACGACTTATCGAAAATCAGGAGTCAACTGTTGATTACACAGATTTGCAGGAACAACTTGAATATTACCTTCAACATAAACTGGACTTAAATAAAGCAGATCGTTCACAGTTGGAGCGTTTGGTGTTTTTATCGGATAAAGATATCAATGCTTTATTGCAACATCGGAATGAGTTTGGTGATTACCTTACGATATATGAATTGCAAACCATAGAAGTTCTGGATGAACGCACGCTGTATTACCTGAGTTATTTTGTTTCTGTTGATGTTGAGTTGAATGATGACCATACTCCGTTTTTACAATGCTTGCAAAAGGGGAAGCATGAAATTTTAGCATTACATGAAAATGATTTTCAAACCAAAGCGGGATATAATACAGAGTTAAGAGAGCAGGGAAAATCCTATTATCTTGGTTCACCATACCGGTATGTGTTACGATACCGGTTTAACTACAACAGCAAATTAAGTTTGGGTTACGCTGGAGAGAAGGATATGGGCGAACAGTTTTTTCAGGGAACCCAACGATCCGGATTTGATTTTAATTCGGTTCATTTTTTTATGCGCAATATGGGTAAATGGAAAGCGATCGCATTGGGCGATTATCAGGCAAGCTTTGGACAAGGAGTAACTTTTGGTAGTGGACAGGCAGCACGGAAAAGCGCTTATGTTTTGAATGCACGCAGGAGTTTTCAAGCACTTCGTCCGTATCGTTCGCTGAATGAAAATGAATTTTTGAGAGGCATGGCTGCAACATACGCTTTCAGGCACTTGGAGGTTACGTTGATTGGTTCACGGAAATACATTAGTACCAATTTTCAGAATGCAGATACACTTATTGCCGATGATGGAAATTTTAGCAGTATTCAGCTTACAGGGTTACATCGCACGCAAACTGAAACAGCGACTAAGAATAATGTATTGCAAACAATGTATGGCGGACATATTACCTATAAAAGTGAGTCATTTGAATTGGGATTGACAGCTGTTTCTGCAATGTATAATAAACGATTTGAAGCGGGAGATAAACCATATCAGTTATATAACTTCAGCGGAACACAATTAACGAATATGGGTGTTGATTATCAATTTCAGTTACGTAACAGCAATGTGTTTGGCGAAAGCAGCATGAGTGATAATGGTGCACCGGCCAATATACTTGGATTGAATATTCCCTTGCATCAACTACTGGATATGGTATTTGTGTATCGTAACTACAGTAAAAAGTATCAGGCCACCTTCCATAATCCTTTTGGAGAAAACACTGATGGTAAAAATGAAGAAGGATTGTATTCGGGACTGAGTTTGAAACCGAAGAGGGGTTGGTTGCTCAATATGTATTTCGATTGGTATCGTTCTCCATGGTTGCGATATCTTACCGATGCACCTTCACGAGGTACTGATTATTTAGTGGAGTTACAATACAATCCAAACAAACAATCGCAGTTTTATATCCGCTATCGCCATGAACTAAAAAACAAGAACCAATCAGACAATATTTCAATAATTGATTATACTTCATTCAATCAACGCGAGCAATACCGGGTTCATGCACAATACAAAATTTCGGATAATTTAACCAGCAAAAGCAGACTGGAAATGCTGGTATATACAGATGAGTTGAGTGGAAAGCAACAAGGTTCGTTGATTTTTCAGGATATGTTATATACACATCCGCAAAAGAGGTTTACGTTGGCAACTCGAATAGCTATTTTTTCAGTTGATGATTACAATGCCAGGATATATGCAACGGAACAGGATGTTCTGTATCAATATGCCGTTCCCTTGTACCAAAACAGTGGCATCCGGTATTATGCAGTAGCACATATAAAACTGCACAAACGATTGGATGTGTGGTTTAAATGTAGTCATACGGAATACAGCAATGTAAAAACAATCAGCAGTGGACTGGAAAAGATAAATGGGAATAGGTTGAGTGATTTACGCGTTCAGATAAGGGTGGGTTTTTAGTTTCTGATTTGCAGTTTGTTGTTGTTTGTTAATGTCTTTTAAAGATGATAAGGCTTTTTATAGATAACTTTATAAATACTATCACCAACATTGGGGCGGTAATGTGATGCCTCATAATAATTGGAGATTGAATCGGTAAAGGCATTTTTACCACTAAAGTTGTAAAGGTGTTCGCCAAATATGTTTTTCAGTATGATCAGATCTTCCGGATTAAATTTCACCTGATCATACAAAGGACTCAGCACAACCTTATAATTCGAGTGTCCTTGCTCCAACATTCGTTTTATTTCAGATAATAATTCAGCATGTTTCGGATTGATCCTTGGAGTCGGATCAATACTACCCGCATTTCTTGCATAGAATAACTGACTTCTGTTTAAATAGTATTGAATGGGGTTTTCACTAATTTCTTTTTCCTGGTCAAGGATATGAATCTGATTGGTGATGGTATCGTATGTTATTCTTCTTGTTTCAATATAATCATACATATAAGGCTTCATATTTCCATTGAATGTATAGGTATATAAACTGGATAGAAATTTTGTGTTGAGATACGCTTTCAAAAAATACCAGTGAAACACATAGGGACTTTCGCCTGAAGTAAGAGGGTGCTTGATAAATAAATGTCTGGTATCATTTACAGTTGTTAGAAAGGAGGCGTCTCTGCATAAAATGATAAGTGCATTTTGAACAGGGATATGTTGTGTTTCCAGAAATTTTAGTTTTGTATAGATTCCATATGTTGATTCTGAGGAAGCATCAAACATGTATGGGTTTGCGTCCTTATTCAAATACTTACGCCACTCATCTGGACCAAAGGCAAGTGTTCTGGAACTTCCCAATATGAAAGAATTGTAACCATGCCGGGGTTGGTTTTGAATAAGCATTTCTGTGGAAATGTAATCTCTATTAGGCACAACCGAAGGATATGAAAAGTCATTGTAACGGTATATTATTCTGAATGGGTCTAATAGTATGTATCCGATAATGAGACAAGCCATGAGCCCAACTCCAATTAAACTAAATTTAAGACAAGTATGTAAAAACTGTTTCATGACTTAAAATTGGAAATAAATAAATTGTTGCTCTGATTCGGAGAAGCTGATGATTGCAATAATAAGAGCATAATAGAAGCTCCATCTTACAGCTTTTGGCCATACAATACCAATGTTGGCCAATGCATATTGATATTCTCTTCCCATCCATTCTATTATCAGGAATAGCACTAAAAGAATGGCTAATCCCCAGCCAATTTGGAGTGAAAACAGTTGTTGTGCTTGTGCTAATGAGGATGCATCAAACAATTGGCTGAACATACGTTGGATGTATGTAAGCGCAAGATGAATATTAGGGGCCCTGAAAAAGATCCATGCGAATACTGTTAATCCGAAAGTGGTCATCATGGCAAAGAGTTCCTTTAGGGAAGGGAAGAGCTTCCCTTGAGCTACGCTGTCAATATTTCTCCTGTTGGTGCTAAAGAGGATGGATGGCATAATGTACAGGGCATTCAATAATCCCCAAATGATAAATGTCCAATTTGCACCATGCCAAAATCCACTTATCAAAAAGATTATAAAAGTATTGCGAACTTTTGTCCAGGTACTCCCCATACTGCCACCCAAAGGAATATATAGATAATCTCTAAACCAACTCGAAAGGGAGATATGCCAGCGTCTCCAAAACTCGGCTATGTCTCTGGAGAAATAAGGGAACGCAAAGTTTCTGAGTAACTCAATTCCAAGTAAACGAGATGTACCCAACGCTATATCCGAGTATCCGGAAAAGTCACAATAGATCTGAAATGTAAAAAAGAGCGCACCCATTACAAGTGAAAGTCCGGAGTATTCACCCACATTATTGAATAACAGATCTGCATACTTAGCGCATTGATCGGCAATCACAATTTTCTTAAAAAGCCCCCAAAGGATTTGTTTTAATCCATCAGCAGCTTTTATATAACTAAATGTGCGGGCCTTTTTTAGTTGAGGAAGTAGATGTGTTGCCCGTTCAATTGGGCCCGCCACCAGCAGGGGAAAAAAGCTTACAAAGAGTGCATAATCAATAAAGTTCTTTTCTGCCGGTATTCTTTTTTTATAGATATCAATAACATAAGACAAACCATGGAACGTATAAAAGGAAATACCGATGGGGAGTATAACATCTAATGTCCGGTAGTTAAAATGTATTCCCAATACATTCAATCCATCAGCAAAAGAGGACACAAAAAAGTTATAGTATTTAAAGATGCCAAGAAATCCCAGATTAATGCAGATGCTCAGAATGAACCAAAATTTCCGCGTACGTGCATTGGGAGTATCGGACATTTTAATGCCTGTGTAATAATCAAGCAGGGTCGAGAAAATAAGAAGAAAGAGAAAACGCCAATCCCAGTTTGCATAAAAATAATAACTGGCCACAAGCAGCAATGCATTTTGGAACTTGAGTTGTTTGTAGCATACAAACCAATACAATCCGAAAACAATAGGGAAGAAAATAGCGAAGGTTATAGAGTTAAATAGCATACAATTTGTTACAATGGCGAAAAAGTCAATTTAATGATTAGCGTGTCAAATTAAAGTGTTTTGAATCAAAAACAGATATGGGATTCGAGATGCCGGATGCCAGTTACCGGGTATTGGATATCCGCAAGGCAGCAAATCGGTATCTGGCATCCCGTATCCGGAAACCGGCCTAAGGACTGAATTTTGTCAACTTTTGCCCCCTGTGATCAAAAAAATGTGTATTTACTTAGCGTTAACCTTATTTTCGCCCCCAATTAACATAAAAGGTACTCAATGGATATTTTTGAAAAACTCGCTAAAAAAGCCGGTCCGCTAGGTCAACATGCTGATGATGCCTACGGATATTACATGTTCCCGCGTTTGGAAGGGGAAATTGGTCCGCGTATGACTTTCCGCGGAAAGTTGATGTTGAACTGGAGTTTAAATAATTATTTGGGATTGGCTAACCATCCGGAAGTGCGTAAGGCAGATGCTGATGCTGCTGCCGAATATGGCTTAGGTTACCCGATGGGAGCTCGTATGATGAGTGGAAACTCCGTATTTCATGAGCAACTGGACAAAGAATTGGCCGAGTTTGTTGGCAAAGAAGATGCTGTGTTGTTGAACTACGGTTACCAGGGAATGGTAAGCGCCATTGATGCATTGGTCGATCGTCATGATGTGATTGTATATGATGCCGAAAGCCACGCTTGTATTGTAGATGGCGTGCGTTTGCATATGGGAAAACGTTTTCTTTATAAGCACAATGATGCTGCAAGCTTGGAACAACAGTTAATGCGTGCTAAAAAAATCACTGATGAAACAGGCGGAGGCATTTTAGTGATTACCGAAGGAGTATTTGGAATGACCGGTTCACAAGGAAATATTGCCGAAATCATTGAATTGAAAAAGAAATTTGACTTCCGCTTATTTGTGGATGATGCTCATGGATTTGGTTCAATCGGTAAAGGTGGAAGAGGAATAGGATTTGAACAGGATTGCAATGATGGTATCGATATTTACTTTGGAACATTTGCGAAAAGCATGGCATTGATTGGCGGCTTTGTAGCGGCTAAAAAAGAAGTAACAAAATATTTACGTTATAACTTACGCTCTCAGATTTATGCGAAGTCTGTTCCAATGCCTATTGTTAAAGGAGCATTGAAGCGTTTAGAATTAATCCGTAATCATCCTGAATACAAAGAGCAACTGTGGACCATCGTTCGTGCGTTGCAAGGTGGATTAAAAGAAAAAGGATTTGATATAGGACATACCAATACGATGGTGACTCCGGTAATGATGAAAGGTACTGTGGGAGAAGCAACAGGAGTGGTTCACGATTTACGTGAAAACCATGGCATCTTTTGTTCGGTAGTCGTTTATCCAGTTATTCCGAAGGGAATGATTTTGTTACGATTGATTCCAACTGCAGTGCATACATTGGCTGATGTGGAAGAAACCATTACTGCATTTGGTGCAATCAGAAGCAAACTGGAATCGGGTGCATACAGAATGGCAGAGGGGATTGTAGCAATGGGGGAAAACCACTAGGAGAATTTCGGATTTGAGAATTCGGATTTGTGATTTATACATTCAAGAATTGAAAAGCCATCTCATTGAGATGGCTTTTTGTTCTTTGTCACACTGTCCCGATAGCTATCGGGATTATCGAAGTGTTGAGATGTTGATAGAAGTTCTTATAAACTAGTGCTACACAGGTTATTTCTTCATCAACTTTATCAGCTTATTTGCGGGAATAGTGATTTCGGTTGAACCTATTACATATGGGCCAATTTCATACGTGTTATAGAAGAATGTGATGCCTTCTTCATGCATGTAAAAATTATTGTTCAATTGGAAGCGGTTGTTTTCAAACCAGTAACCGGCATCTTCCAGACTTTGGTTAGGATTGATTCCTCTTACTGAACGGAATTGCGTTTCACCTAAATCAATAAGTTTATACATTGAAGTACTATCGAAAAAATCGGTTAAGATCATTTTTCGGCCGCTGGATTTTTCAATCACGCTGTATACTTCATAACTATTAGGATGTGCGCCACCTGTAAATGTATTTTCGTTATACAAAAGTGTTAACCATTTCGGATTTTGGTTCAGAACGGTTAAACTTTTTTCAACGGTCCATGGAGTGTTGTAGTTCTTCTCTTTCTTTTTGAACGTTGTATAAGTGGCCAAAAAATCCTGCTGAACACTATCAGGTGAGAAGAGATTTTTTTCAGCATTGCCAAAGGCATTTAAAATCATTGTGTTTAATGAATCGGCCAATACACCACTGGCATTACTAAACTTTGGATATGTAAACTCAATATAGGTGCACCCGCTAGAGTCCTTATCACAATCATTCATGGATTGCATCATTGTAATTGATTCATAACTCAAGGAATCAGAAACAATAGAAATAGTTCCTTCTTTGGGTTGATTAGAACACGAAACGATGATTCCAATTACTGCTGAAATACTTAATAATTTTACCATACTGCAAATATAATATCCTTTTCGCTGTCACGCTATCCATATAGTTTTATCGAGACAGCCTAACATACTTAATGATTCTCCTTCGGCTTTGGATTGCTGCTTTTAAGCATCACATTGCTTTTGGTTTTATAGGAAAGGTAGGTGAGGATATAACTTAACTCTTCAGCCGAAACCTGTTCTTCTGTTACCCTTGTTTCATGTGTTGAATTGGCAACGCGGATTTGATATGCTTCGAGTTGCACCGCAGTAAAGTCGGGTATGATTTCTTTTCCTCGTTTTGTTGTTGTGTGACATCCCGCACAAGTGATTTCATATAGTGCCCGTCCCTTATCACAAATCTTGGCGTATTCAACCTTCACCGGCTCCAGCATTTCTGCGGGAAGTTCGAAGTATGCTTGTTTAGGAGTTCTGCATGCAAACAAAAAGATGAAAAGTACGGAAGAGAACGTAATGTAAATTGTACGGAGCGGCATATTTATTATGTACTTATTTTTTTTTAATTTGTAACTCAATCGTGTGATTTTTTTACTCTTTTCATTGGAATACTGCTCATTTGTTATTGAACGGAAAGTCAAATTATGCATGCTAAGGATATAACCCCTATTGGGGTTCTTGTTCTCTTTTCCCATTAATAACTTCCTCCCACTTTTCGCTGATTCAATTGTTTGTTTTTAGAAACGGGCAATTGTGCCGGTTGGGTTTCAATCTGAATTTTTTCCGTTAGTGACTGCATAAAAGCAATCAAGTATTCCTTTTCGGTTTCGGTGAGTTGTAATGAGTCGGGAGGTAATGTTTGATTGGGTACATTAAGCCCTTTGCCTGCGCCACCACCCTGATTGTAAAAGGTAATAACGTCATCCAATGTTTTAAAAACGCCATTGTGCATATAAGGTTGTGTGCGTGCGGCATTTCTTATGGTTCCGGTTCTGAAAGCATGCAGGGTTTCATCTGCAGGGTTTATAATGTACCTACCTTTGTCTTCACTTAACGAAGCATAATCCGGTGAGTGTGGCACACCGATTACTTCAAATTCGGAACCGATGTATGGAGGTTTTACTCCATTGAATTGTGGTACAAAATGACAAGTGGCACATTGTGCCTTTCCCATAAATACATTAAACCCTTTTTGAGCAACAGGAGAGAGTTGTTCCTGTTTATTCATGGCCTCATCAAAAGGAGAATAATACTTACTGAACTTTCCATAATAATAAGTAATAGCCGAACTGATGTGATCCAGTGTAACTTCTTTCTCTTGCGGGGTATAAGCAAGCAATTTTGAAAAGACAGCCGCATATTCCTTGCAACTCATTACTTTTTGCAGAACCTCCTGTTCCGTACTTCCCATTTCTATAGGATTGGTAATAACACCTTTGGTTTGTCCCACTAGTGTGAAATGATTTCCATCTGCCATAAGCAAATGGTTGTATTGTGCATTGAGCAATGATGGTGTATTGCGTGGCAACGACCCTTCATGGTTAAACTGAAGAGAGGTAGTTACTGTTGTATCGGTGAAGTAGTGATTAGGATTGTGGCAGGATGCACAACTGCGTTGATTGTTTTGGGAGAGAATGGGATCATAAAACAATAGCTTGCCAACTTTTTCAAGTTTGGCTAAACTAGTTGAATCCTGTAATCGTAAAAAAATGCCTTTGGGGTTTTGTCCGTTATATAATGATTTGGAGAAAATAGAAGAGGCCTGTTTGTTGAGCGAATAATCCAATAGGTTTTTGCTGCTGGCTTTGTATTGTAAAATATGTTGATGGTTGAGGGTATACAATGGATTGATAAAATCTCTGATAAAAGTGAAGTGATCAAACGTTTCATAGGAAGTAGGTTGATGATTCACAAACTGAAGTGTTTGCTCATATAACTCCAAATAAGTTGGTGATAAAGGAGTTTCGGGAAAGGATTGGTTAAACAGTTGATAGGTTATCTGCATTTCGGTTAACATTAATCGCAGTTCAGGAATAAGGTTTTCAGTATCCGGACAATCAAAACCTGTGGTATATATGGCTGCCAGATTCAGCAGGAATAAGCGATTGCAAAAATAGAAATGATGAAAATCGGTTAACTCTTGTGTGATGGAATCAACCAGATATCCATCAGTTGCAGTTTTGGCTTGTTTTACTAAATGAAGTAAAACAGCTTTGTCGGGGTTTGTTTCTTCGAGGTATTGAAATGCAAGTGTAAAACCGGCACCTTCTCTTTTATAAGGCTTCTCAAATTTCTCAAATACTTCCGTTTCCCATTCAACCGGCAAAGGGCCATTGATTTTTTTGTGTGAAAGAGGATTGAGGTATCGTAACCAAAAATCAGCCGGCTTAAAAATGTTACGTGTTATCTGAAGTTGTTGTTGAATGCGTTGTTTATCCGTCTCACTAGAGAGATCACTTTGTTGAATGAGCTCAATCAGCTTGTCTTCTTGTTGCGACAAAGAGAGTATACTGTTTTTGAAATGCTGCGTATAAGCACTTTCATGTTCATTTTTGGAAAATGAAAATAAGATTGTAATTAAACAGATTACAAAGAATAGGGAAGGGATATGTTGTTTGAAAAAACGCATTTGTAAGTGTGTATTAAAACACAAAAACGGGAAGCAAAAGTGCCTTCCCGTTTTTGGTGAGTAAGAAAAATAATTAGTGAATCACTACCAGTTTGCTTTGAGCGGATCTACCATTTGAACTTAAGGTTACAAAGTAAATACCATCTTTAAGACCTGCAGTTGGTAATTCAACTTCATTTGTACCTGCAATACCATTCAGGTCAATACTATTTAGTACTTCTTTACCTTGTAAGTCGATAACTGAAATATGAAGTTTATCGGCAGTGTTTAAGGTAAATGATAAGTTACTGTTTCCATTGGTTGGATTCGGATACAATTGGATGAATGTATTCAGGTTTATTTCATTCAATCCAACAGTTTGTTTGCGCACAGCAGTTAAGTTAAAGATCTGCGTGGCTTGCAATGAATCCGTTGCTTTGAATGCACGAACGGTCCAGATCAGTTTTGCCGAGTCTCCTTTGGCAATTGATTTTGAAGCTAGCAGATCATCAATTGCATCTGAAGTAAGAGTTAAGCGTGTGGCTGTTCCGGTTGTATCTGAAGTAAGCACTAACCAAGGGTTGCTGAAGTTGGCAGTTGATTGATCAACCAACCATTTATAGGTAGCACCTGCAGCAGATGATTGCCATGTGATCACAATTGGAGTTGTGCTGTTTTCTTCAACTTCTATTCTTGAATTGTTAGCAGGAGTAAGTAAGCTGAACGGATTCAATGTTGGAACAACTATCGGACCTCCCTGGCGTACTATCCATAAATTGTTGGATTGTGACGCCATCAATGAATCACCATTATAGTATGCCAATACCGACCATTTCAATTGTACTGAATCACCTTTGGCAATACCATGTTGAGCAGCCAGTGTATCAAATTGTTCTTTGGTGTATGTAAAGATACTATCCGCCCCGTTTATGAAGTTCGAACGTAACCATGCAGTAGCAAAATCTCCAGTTTGAGTGGTGATGAACCATTTGTATTGTGTTGCATTAGCTGATTTATTCCAGTTAAATCTTACTACGTCCGTATTACCTTTCGAAGTAATGATTTTTGTATTTGTAACCGGAGCGATCAAGCTATAAGGACTCAATTTAGGTTCTTCTGTAATTTCATATTTGCGAACACCTTGTAATTGATATCCTAATGTACAACCTGAAGCAGGTGAGGAACAGAATTGGATAAGTGTACCTACAAACGTGAATTTACCGCCCGGTATGGTAACACCCGGAGCATCGTCAACTTCTGTATCCGGAGCTGATATTACACGGTATAACAAAGTATCACCAACAGTAGTTCCATCCCAAACTGTGTAATTTGTACTTGCAGTAAAGGTTCCGGTAGCTGCGGTTTTTAACCCTGTAACTTTCACCAACTGACTTTCGTATTGTTCACCATTCAGGTTTAATTGTTTAAGCGTAACTACTTTCGGAGCAGGTAATGGCTGGTTTCTTGCTATTACTTTTATTCTTGAGTTAGTTGTATATGCACCTGTTCCTATTGCGATCTGAGCATAGTTGTTAAAATCACCTCTGCCACCTGAAACTTCTACTGAGTCACCTTCTTTTAAACCGGCACTTACAATTGAATCAACCATTGCTCCGGCCGACTGACGAACACCGATAGCTCCGGTTGCATCCTGGATGTAGATGAATCTACCCCATGCACGGGTTACGATACCTCTTACTCTTACGCTATCATTTGGACTCATGGCACGTGCTTGTGCGATTGTTTGAATAACTACAGGTTTGATCTCATATTTACGAACACCTTGAAGTTGGTATCCTAATGTACAACCTGAGGCAGGTGAAGAACAGAATTGGATCAATGTTCCTTCAAATGAAAATTCATCAGTTGGGATTGCAGTTGCCGGAGCATCATCAACTTCCGTATCCAGAGCTGATATTACACGGTATAACAACGTATCGCCAACAGTGGTTCCATCCCATACAGTATAGTTTGTACTTGCTGCAAATGTTCCGGTAGCAGCTGTTCTTAATCCTACAACTTTTACCAATTGACTTTCGTATTGCTCGCCATTTGTGTTCAATTGTTTAAGGGTCACCAATTTTGCAGCCGGTAATTGTTGGTTTCTGGCCAAAACTGTTACTCTTGAGTTTTCAGTGTATGCACCTGTTCTCAAAGCGATCTGGGCATAGTTGTTAAAGTCGCCTCTTCCACCTACAACTTCTACTAAATCACCTTCTTTTACTCCTGTACTTACAAGTGAATCTACCAGTGCTCCGCTTGTCTGGCGAACGCCAATAGCTCCTGTTGAATCCTGGATGTAGATGAATCTACCCCATGCACGGGTTACGATACCTCTTACTCTTACTGTATCTGTACTAAGAGCTCTTGCCTGAGAAATAGTTTTTAATACAACACCTTTAGCTGTAGCCGGATTAAATAGTTTCAACATTTGTCCACCTTCAACCAATTCACCCGGTTGAGGGTAATGAGCCTGATCAACCACAAGGAAACTACCAGCACCCAAAATATCTTCCATATCGATAATACCTGAAGCTTCTTCGTCCTGAGTCAGGAAATTTGCACCACCTGAAAGGAAGCGGGTAGAATCATGCGAAGCTACTAAGTCAAACTTATCGGTAGCAATAGTATACTGCCATGTTTTGGCCAGGTGTACCTGGCTACCCGGATCTTCTTGAATTAAGACATGACCATATTTATCAATGGTAAGATTGTCCATCATTTTTTGACCTTCCGTACCATCCAAAACAGCGGTAATCGTACCACCCAATTCTGGGTTAGCGATATTATTGAAATGAAGCTTCCACATACGACTAGGTGAGGCAAATGCATTTGTGGTCACAAAATATAAGTCATTAGGATTACTTGGATCCCATGCACCATCTTCAGGGCGAAGGAAAGAAGTAACACCTAAGTTATTACTGCGTGTATTTAAAGCAGCACCTGTAGAGTCTTTCACAAATCCAAGGTCAACCATTGTAAACGGAGTATTGGCAGCAGGGAAGCTTGCGGAAACTTCGGTGGCTAAACCAGTAACGGCCACACCGAATAATTTACCATTTGTTAAACCGGCTTTAGCAACATCCGAACCTGTGTTTGTTTTTGTACCTACATAAATGTAAACCTGTCCGGGAGTTGAATCATCAAAACCTGCAACAATAGTTTTATCACTCGGAGTAGGAGAGGCAACTGAATTTTCCCAAGAGAATTTACCCAAAGCAGGAAGCTCATAAGTAGTACCTGCATTTGCACCTGTAACAATATGTCCGAAAGCACGTCCTTCATTACCGGCTTCTTCACCATTCATAAAGATACGTTCTTGTGTACCTAAACCTGAAGTAGCATTGTAGAATGCAGAAACAGCAGGAAGATCAGCCGAACAGAAACGGTTGAAGGCAGTAAGAGCAGAAGCATTAGCTGAATCAAGTAGAGTGAATGACTGGGTG
This sequence comes from Bacteroidota bacterium, assembly GCA_040386055.1. Lineage (GTDB taxonomy): Bacteria > Bacteroidota > Bacteroidia > UKL13-3 > UKL13-3 > UKL13-3. The sequence goes on along the minus strand of JAZKGH010000146.1, from coordinate 9,271 downwards.
GCAACGTTCCATACGTTTACACGTTTAATCAGATCACTACCTGCAACAACAGTAAGGTCACTTTTATTGATGGTCCATTTAGATACAAAAGCACCTTTAGAACCGTGAGCACGGATAACACCAACAGTATTTCCCATTTCATGATTCATTAATAAAGTGAAGGTACCATTACCATTATCATATGCACCTAGACCATCACCTAAACCAGCCATTTTGTATCCATTGATTGAATCACCTACGGTTAACATAGAATTAAGCTTAACACCCGGAGCAGCTGAAGTTAAATAAGGTGATTGAGAGGAACTAGCTAAGGCACCGGCCGCCCCATTGGCAGTAGCAGGGTTGAATAGTTTTAACATCTGACCACCTTCAACCAACTCACCCGGTTGAGGGTAATGAGCCTGATCAACCACCATGAAGTTACCAGCACCTAAAATGTCTTCCATATCTATAACTCCAGAAGCTTCTTCGTCCTGAGTCAGGAAACTTGCACCACCTGAAAGGAAGCGGGTAGAATCATGCGAAGCTACTAAGTCAAACTTATCGGTAGCAATAGTATACTGCCATGTTTTGGCCAGGTGTACCTGGCTACCCGGATCTTCTTGAATTAAGACATGACCATATTTATCAATGGTAAGATTGTCCATCATTTTTTGACCTTCCGTACCATCCAAAACAGCGGTAATCGTACCACCCAATTCTGGGTTAGCGATATTATTGAAATGAAGCTTCCACATACGACTAGGTGAGGCAAATGCATTTGTGGTCACAAAATATAAGTCATTAGGATTACTTGGATCCCATGCACCATCTTCAGGGCGAAGGAAAGAAGTAACACCTAAGTTATTACTGCGTGTATTTAAAGCAGCACCTGTAGAGTCTTTCACAAATCCAAGGTCAACCATTGTAAACGGAGTATTGGCAGCAGGGAAGCTTGCGGAAACTTCGGTGGCTAAACCAGTAACGGCCACACCGAATAATTTACCATTTGTTAAACCGGCTTTAGCAACATCCGAACCTGTGTTTGTTTTTGTACCTACATAAATGTAAACCTGTCCGGGAGTTGAATCATCAAAACCTGCAACAATAGTTTTATCACTCGGAGTAGGAGAGGCAACTGAATTTTCCCAAGAGAATTTACCCAAAGCAGGAAGCTCATAAGTAGTACCTGCATTTGCACCTGTAACAATATGTCCGAAAGCACGTCCTTCATTACCGGCTTCTTCACCATTCATAAAGATACGTTCTTGTGTACCTAAACCTGAAGTAGCATTGTAGAATGCAGAAACAGCAGGAAGATCAGCCGAACAGAAACGGTTGAAGGCAGTAAGAGCAGAAGCATTAGCTGAATCAAGTAGAGTGAATGACTGGGTGGCAACGTTCCATACGTTTACACGTTTAATCAAATCACTACCTGCAACAACAGTAAGGTCACTTTTATTGATGGTCCATTTAGAAACAAAAGCACCTTTAGAACCATGGGCACGGATAACACCAACTGTATTTCCCATCTCGTGGTTCATTAATAGAGTGAAGGTACCATTACCATTATCATAGGCACCTAAACCATCACCCAAACCGGCCATTTTGTATCCATTGATTGGGTCACCTACGGTGAGAAGTGCATCTAATTTAACACCCGATGCAACAGGAGTTAAGTAAGCAGATTGAGAAGATACCAATGAAGCAGCTGGTGTATAATTAATCAGTTTTCTTGCACCTGCCAAACGGTAAGTCATAACATGACTTAAGTTACCGGTTGCAGTTGCAATACCATTTGCAGCAGCAGATTTTTGTCCAAAATCATTATCGTTTCCGATAGCAACTGTACTATCATTAATAATAGCTAAACCTTCTGCTTTATCTAAAACAGCAGGCCATCCGCTGGCTAATAGATCGATAACCAATTTTTTAGTTACGGCTTTAATACCATTGTTGGCAAGACCTGTTGAATCAACTAAGCCTTCAACAGTTAATCCACCATATAAACCTGAATGAACAGCAGTAGCCTGATTAATATTGATCTGGTATAAACGTTTGATATCTGTAGTACCACGTAGTGCTGCTTCCAATACTAAAAAAGTACTGTCGTTAACTGCAGCCATATCACCAATTTTCCAATCGCTCAATCTGATCTGGTTAGCACCTGCTGCTCCGATAACACCATCATTTAAATAAACCAGCATGCGTTGGTTACCTGTAGCAGGGTCAATTTCGATGATACGGTGAACTCTTGTATTATCACCAATTGTTTGGGTAGGATACAACAACGGACTTTGAATCATTGAATAGATCTTTCCATTAGGAGCAATAGAAATACCTTCAAATCCACGATTGTTTTTACGGTATTTAAAAACGGTATCAATTGCTGCATCTACAGCTTGTACTCCGGCTAAATTTGCATACGGAGTATATCGTTTGATCAAAACACCATTCGGGTTCAGTTTCCAGATAGTAGCTCCACCTTCTTCGCATAACCAGAAGTTACCGTTTTTATCAACTACCAATCCTTCAGGGTCAATACCAAATGTATCTTTAGGTGTAGTTTTTAAACTGAAGTTAGCACAGTTCAATACAGTATCGGTTGAAGCAACTTCCGTTGCAGTACTTCCTAAACCGGTAGGGTTAATGATCCCTGATGAACCGGTTCCGTTAGGACGTTTGATTGTAATGGTTTGTAAAATATGGATTGAGTCACCGGCAATACGGATGCGGTGAATTTTTGGAACATAGGATGGGAATGCATACATCTTGTCGTAAGTCGGGCGACAACCGGCTAAGTTTGCATTTGCACAATCGATGTTCACACCTCTGTCTGAACATGTCCAGAATTCAGTTCCGTTCGTATTCGGAATAGGGAATAAAGTAGAGAAACCTGCTTCTTTATAATTGATGCCCTGGAAGGTTCCGATAGCAGCAGAGGTTCTGTTTGTATAATCCTGTAATTTAGTAATTCCATCTGTTTCGGGTGTGTTCACAGTATAGAATGCAACTGTAGAACTTACCTCATTCGAAAGCATGATCATATTTTCACCGGTAGGACTTTCGGAAGCAGGAATAAATACGATTCCTTCAGGACCTAAATCTCCCACCGTAACCAGATTGGTTTGGTTTGGTGTTACGCTAAAATCTCTCGTGTTGATATATTGAACAAAATATGGAGCAGTTGGTATAGTGATATTATAGATCATGATTCCACCAATTCTTTCCAAAGCAACAAATGCATATGTACTGTCTTTAATTTTACCAACAGTTACCGATTCTGGCTCTGGTCCTTTGTTATCACTTCTGTCATCAAGAGCATTAGTAGTATGTCCGGTGTTGAAGTTCGCAGGAAACATAGCAAGTGTTTTACGTTCAAATTCATCTTTACTATCCCATACCAATGCTCCGGTTGTTGCGTTCCAGATACTGAAACCACGTCCACCAAAAGTGAAGATACTGTCAAATTTACCATCATTGTTAAAATCACCATAACGGTTTGTAACTGTTAAACGACCTAAAGCAGCATTCGCTTTTATAGCAGCAACAGTAGCAGCACCACCAAATTTTACTGTATCTAAAACATAAGCGGCATCTCCAACTCTGTTTTCTTCGAGATTCGCAGCACCCCAGTCAGCACGTGCATCACCTTCGTTGGCAGTAATAAAATAATTTTGACTATTTACTCTGTAAGAAGAAATTCCATCAGGTAAAAACAATCCGAATACAGGTAAGTTCACAATATTTGCCAATGCAGTATTACCGGCACCATCTCTATCAGATGGATCTAAACCGTTACCGGCTAAATTGTAATTTTTAAATCCTAATGGTAACAGACTTGTAACGGTTGCAGTATTAATATTTACTACAGCAACACAGTTATTTTCCTGGCAAGTAACCCAGGCTGTTGTACCATCGTCCGAAATAGAAATATATTCAGGTTCCATATCCTCAGCCACAGTTGAGTTGCGTAGGAATGTTCCACCTGATTGAATACGTCCGAAAATACGGATACGGGAGTCAAGTACTGTAGGAGTATTATATGCAATGAAACCTGCAGTCTGAACATTGGCCTGTGTTAGGCTGGCAGCACCACCGGCCAGGTTAATGATAGAGATTGAACCCTCAGGATCGATAGTGTAATCAAGATTAGGCTCACCTTCATTTGCTACCAATAGTTTTGTTCCATCCGGTGTAAATACAACGTTATCGGCATTTGCGCCTGCTTTTACTTTGCTTATAAAGTTTCCGTTGATGTCCATGAAAACAATATTGCTTGGATTTGTTTTTCCGTTTGAATCAATTACGGCTACTGCTACTAATCCATTTTTACAAGCCACCGAAGTCAGATCAATACCATATGGCTTGATCGAGATCTTAGAAATTTGTACAGGGAGAGCAGGATTGCTAACGTTTACGATCCGAAGCGAACTGTCGGGTCCGTTAATAACAAACATACGCTTAGAGGTAGGGTCGAATGCTGTAATTTCAGCAGCGCCTCCTGCAGCGGTGTAATTGCCTATGGAATAGCGACCAACAAATTTGGCGCTAATCTGTCCGTGGGCAGTACTATGCACGAGTAAGAGTGCACATACGCTTAAAAAAATTGAGGAGAGTTTCTTTGTCATAACACTTGTGTTGGTTGATGACAAAAGAAAAAGAGTAGTGTTGCTAAAGTGTATGGTGTATGTTATGAAACCATAAAGCAATGATTAATAAATTCACAACTGACAATTGTTTTACAAATGCGATTGTTGGGCCGTAGAATCCTGCAGTAATACTTTTGCCTGCTTTGCCCAGTTCACTAACGAGTATTGTTGTTCAGAAGAAAGAACTGCATTTTTATGAATGAGAGTATAAGATGAAAGCGGCATTTCATGTTCGTCAATCATTTCCACTACCTCATCCAATTTATGCAATTGACGTTTCTTTTTATAAGTAGCAAATTCTGAAAAGTTCAATTCATGTTTGCCTTCATTCACATGATCATTCAACCAAAAACCAACAGGCTGTACTTTGCTGTACCAAGGATAGTCGGTATGATTACTATGACAATCATTACAGCTCTCCTTCAATATTTCCTGTACATCAGCAGGCACAGTCACCACATGGGCAATATCGTTTTCTCCAAATGCTTCACCATTGTTTTTAGCAGTAGGGATAAATTGGATAAGCACCAAAACTGCTAATAAAGTAAATCCTATATTTTTAAAGTTTAGTTTTTTCATGAAGATGTTAATTGTGGTGAGTGTGTTAATTATGTTAATTGGTTATTGGCTGCTAAAGGTTGGGGGTTGGTTGATGGTTCATAGTTTCCGCTCAGACACCATTGCTCCGTATCTATAGAGTATCCGGAATCGAGCATCCTTAACTACCAATCCGAAGTTGAAAATTCCAACTTCTAACCTCCAACCTCCACTTTTCAGCCTCTAACGGCCATTCGAAACAAGGCACATATTGCTTATTTTATACAACAAGCGTGCGCCAACGTTTGCATCCCATTCATCTTCCCCGGGAGATACTTCGTTGATATCAAATCCGATGATTTGTTTTTTAGATTCTACTAATTGTTGAACGAGGTAAACTACTTGTTCAAATTCAAAACCACCCGGTACCGGAGTTCCTGTATTTGGACACAATTTAGGATCGAGTCCGTCAATATCTATACTCAGGTAAATCTTATCAGGTAAGGGTGCTAAAATTTGATGGCAGATGTCTTTCCATGTTTTACCTTCATATTGTTGATGTTTGATATCACTATCGAAAAAAGTATGAATTCTATCAGATGCACCAATCAGGTTTTTTTCATCTTCACAATAATCTCTGATTCCAACTTGTACCAATTTGCTTACCTGTGGAATTTTAAGGGCATTAAACATAATAGATGCATGCGAAAATTCGAATCCTTCATATGCATCCCGTAAATCCGCATGTGCATCAATTTGTAAAATGGCATATGACTCATGTTTATTAGCCAGTGCCTGCATCAATCCAAGTGGAGTACTATGGTCACCACCCAACAAGGCAACTATTTTATTTTTATCAAGTTGTTTGGTTGCTTCTTTTTTGATATGATTATTTAATTCTTTACACGCTCTATCAATTTCTTTTTTGATAGCTTTCATCTCGCCATTTTTAGTCGCAGTTTTTCCCTGAGCATACATATCAATATACTTCTCAGCTTTTTTACGCAACTTTTTACCGGTTGATTTAATTTCAGCGTTCACCTCTTGCATAGCCACACCAAGTTTCCATGCATCTTTTACAAACGGATCGTATAAGTCTACCTGATACGATGCATCGTAGACAGCTTCGGGTCCTTTTGCTGTTCCGGCACTATATGAAACGGTTACTTCCCATGGAACAGGGATAATAACCAGATTGGCTTCAGAAGGTGAAAAGGGTAAACCGAAAATATTGTTATCTGCATTTCCGATATCGTTCGGATTAAAATCAGCAATGGGTGATTTTTTGCTCATGGTTGGTGAAATCAAATTGGAGCTACAAGTATACTATATCAAATGCAAGGGGCAAGGCCTAATAATTATTTAACAAGGGAAAATACATACAGTGATTCCAGGGCAATTTGCATTGACCGTTCATCGTATGTAGTATCTTGTTCGGGGGTGTTATCGGCCGCCTTGGGGTCGTTATAGGTTGTACCAATGCGCAATTCTACACCCGGAATAAACGGACAGTTTTGTTCGGCATCGCTGCAGGTCATGATGGCAGCAAAATGATTCTGAGGGTTGGCTGCATCATTGTATACTTTTGAAAAGCAAACCGTATTTAGATTGTCACCATACTGAACAGTATGTTTTGGATTTACAGATTGACCGTCATCACTGATTACAAAGCCGGTTCGTTTGAGTGAGTTAATAGCATTGATATTAAATGCCGTTGCTTCCGTTCCTCCTGAAAAAGTAGATACGTTAGATATATTATAATATGTAGCAGCAACAGCAGCCCACACTTGCCCGAAGAGACTTCTGCGTGAATTATGTGTGCATACGTATACAAGCTGAGTTTTTTCTCCACTGTCCTTTTTCTGTTGAATGTATGAACTGATTTTGGATAGGAGTTCTTTGCGTTCCTCAGGTATACTTTCGAAAGATGCTGTGAGCGTATCGCAAAATTGTTGAAGAGTTGGAAACATGTTTAGTTGAGATTATTTGGTAAAAGAGGATTGTTTTTTGAGTGCAAATTGTACCAGTAATATGAGAATAGGAACTTCAATTAAAGGCCCTATAACAGCAGCAAATGCAGCACCCGAGTTAATGCCAAAAATGGCTATGGCTACGGCAATTCCCAATTCAAAATTATTGCTGCCGGCAGTAAACGAAAGGGTGGTAGTTTCTTTATAATTTCCACCAAGTTTTTTGATGAGATAGAACGTGCTCAAAAACATGAATAGGAAAAAGATAGTTAGTGGCATAGCAATTTTAATGACATCCAAAGGAATAGAGACAATCATTTCACCTTTGAGACTAAACATGACAATGATGGTAAATAATAATGCAATGAGTGTAAGAGGACTGATGGCCGGAATAAATCTGCGGTTAAACCAATCAGCTCCTTTGAGCTTAATCAATACATACCGGGAAATCATACCACCAAAGAATGGAATGCCTAAATAGATAAGTACGCTCTGTGCAATCTCTCCAATGCCAATATTTACTTCATAACCTTTTATCCCTATAAGATTTGGAACATACGTAATATAAAACCATGCATAGCTGCTGTAAAACAGGATTTGCATAATGCTATTCAATGCCACCATACCCGCGCATAATTCGTTATCACCTTTTGCGAGATCGTTCCACACCAATACCATTGCAATACACGGAGCTAAACCAATTAATAGCATGCCTGCCATATAATCAGGATTATTGCGCATAAATAGATAAGCCAATCCAAACATCACTGCCGGGCCAATAATCCAACTTTGAACCATGCCAATTGCTAATATCTTAGGGTGCTTTAGTATTTTCCCGATCTCCTCATACTTTACTTTAGCAAGTGGCGGATACATCATCGCAATCAATCCTGCGGCCAGCAATATATTGGTGCTACCATTTTGAAAGCCGTTCAAGGCATCTTTAGATGATGGAATGAAATAGCCGATGCCTACACCAATTAGCATGGCAATAAAAATCCATAAGGTTAAAAAGCGGTCAAGAAATGCAAGTCGTTTGTTCATGGTTGGTGATTTGTTGATTGGTAGATGGAGTTGATAAGGATGTAGATTGATTATGGTGATAGATTAATTAAAAGATACAGAAAAGATATTATTTGATGTACAATGCCAATGGTGGCCAACAGCTAAAGGCTAATTGCCAACAGCATTTGTCTACGATTGATTTTAGCACCAATTACTCTGTCAACATAATCAACCATGCACTTAAAATTAACAACAATTTCCACCCGGAGCACAAGTAGTATTATTCACAACAGTTAAATCGGCTAAGCTCACTCTTTGTTTTTCAGGAGGGATTCCACATTTAGCACTAGCCAAACAGTTGGTCATTTTGGTAGTGAGTTCAAAGTCGGTTCCATTAAAATACAATCCGTATTTACCAATAGTATCCGATTGGTATTCCACTTCCACTTCAATGTCTTCAATGCCCAATACTTTTTCTGAAAGTTGAATGATATTTAGTAATTTTTGAGGAGCAAGGCGGTGGTCAAAATCATTGGCTTCCCATAATTGGAAATTCACAACTTTTTCGGCTCGCACTGTTCCTCCACAATCGATGAAGTTTTTTGTAATGATTCCTACTTCAGTTACGTGGAAGTGAGCGGGAATCGTTGCTCCGTTTGGTAATTTAAATGTTACTTCACTTAATGATGGAAGCACTTTTTTGATATCCGATAATTTCATGTTTGTCGGTTGTTTTAAGTTGACTGGTTGATATGTTAATTGTGTTGAGTATGTTAATTGGTTATTCGTTATTGTCTTCTTCGTGCTCTTACTTCTTCTTTAATATTTTGTGCCTTCGTGTACAAGAAAATAGTTATGGGTTGATAAAGTTGATATGAGATTAGTTAACATGTTGAATCCGTTTGTTTTGAAATAGGTTAATTGTGTTGAGAAGACTACTCAACATACTCTATGAACATAGTTAACTGTGCTCAGCAATTAGCAACACATTTTCTCCGGACGCAGAGCGATCAAATCATTGGTCATTTTATTGAAGTCGGCCATGTATTGTTCCAATACCTCCCAATTAATACAATAGCAAGATTTGGCTCCATTCAGGGTTCCTTGAATCAATCCCATATTTTTAAG
>JAZKGH010000145.1:0-6559 GCA_040386055.1 Bacteroidota bacterium | reverse complement strand
AATTTAACTTTGCTCAAATCAAGGAATCAGAAGGTTTTTTATACATTAACTATTTTGGACTGAAGGACTCTTACATTCATAAATTACAATCCCTCACCCATAATTTAATCATTGATAACGTACAATCATTTTTCTCGACTCCGATTCCACGGGTAAACACATTTTATTCCACCCGAAAGTTTTTCGGAGTTCCTGATGGCGCCTATCTATACTCTAACAGCATTATCAACGATTCATTTGAAATAGCTACTTCATCTGACAGAATGGAACATCTGCTCACACGAGTTGATCAATCAGCTGAAGCCGGTTATGCTTTTTATCAAAAAAATGAAGACCGATTAAAGGACCTGCCTGTTCAATTCATGTCAAATCTAACAAGACATCTGTTAACATCAATCGAATACCAGGTTGTTGCAGATATACGCAAACGTAATTTTCAATATCTTCACTCACGGATTTCCGCAATCAACAAATTATCCATTCAATGGGATGGCAATCAGGTTCCGATGAACTATCCTTTGTGGAGTGATATTCATCATCTACGCGATCTGCTTTTAGCACATAAGGTATACTGCCCGGTATACTGGCCCGGTGTATTAAAGCATAAAAGGGAACATTCACTGGAAGAAAATCTTGTAACCGATCTTGTATGCATACCCATTGACCAAAGGTATACAATTGAGGACATGAACTATATCATTAATCTAATTCTAACTATATGAATCTTATCGGTACAAATGTTGTTTTGAGAGCAATAGAAAAAGAGGACTTGCCTTTACTGCAGCAGTGGGCAAATGATCCGGAAATACAACACATGCTTGGAGGCTGGCACTTTCCAACAAACATGAACGATCAGGAAAAATGGTTCAATTCTTTATCCTGTAATTCATTGCATCAACGGTTTGCCATTGTAACTAAAGATTTGGGGTTGATTGGCACAGCCAATATTGTTGATATTGACTGGAAGAATAAAAACGCTTTTCATGGAATGATGTTAGGAGATAAAGCTATCAGAGGGAAAGGATACGGAGTAGATACAGTGATGACGGTTATGAAGTTTGCCTTTGAAGAACTTGGATTAAACAGGCTTGATGGATCAATGATTGAATACAATACTGCATCCCTGAAAATGTACATTGAAAAATGCGGATGGAAAGAAGAAGGTCGCCAACGTAACTGGTATTTCCGCAATAACAGAACATGGGATCGCATAGTTGTAGGTGTAACCAAAGAAGATTATATGGAATTGAAGAATCGTTAGTATGAATAATTTAGAAACAAACGGATTTGAATTGATCCCATCACAAATTTCAAGCGAGCTCATTCAAAAAATAAATGAACGTTTAGATATTAGCTATGAACAGGCGCGAAGTATTCAGATAAAAAACGGTATTGAGGCCGTAACGGATGGAACTATACATCACTTGCTAGCTTATGAAGATCCATGTTACATTGAATTATTATCTGCAATTGTTGAATCATCCCTTTTCAATTATATTAAGATCTTTTTTAATGGAAACTTCATCTTAAATAGTTATGGCGGACTTAAGAATTTACCATCCAAACCATCCTATGTAGTAAAGGTGCATCGAGACATCCGTTTTTTTTCAGGTAATTTTCCGCTGATGTTAAACATGCTTATTATGCTGGATGATTTTACTTTGGAGAATGGTGCTACATATCTATTGGCAAAATCACACCTTCATCCTGACAGACCTTCAGATGAACATTTTTATGAACATGCACAAAGAGCAATAGGTAAGCGTGGGGATGTTTTGTTTTTTAATTCAAACCTCTGGCATGCTGCCGGGCTTAATAAGAGTAATGCAGAACGCAGGGCCATTACTATTACGTTTACCAAACCTTTTATGAAACAGCAACTTGATTACCCTCAGGCTGTGGGAACAGAAACACTCTTGCAGCTTAGTCCCAACATGCAACAGGTTATCGGCTATTTTTCAAGAACTCCTAAAAACCTTGATGAATGGTATCAGGTTCCTGAAAAGCGTTTTTATAGACCCGGACAAGATTAATTTTATATGAATATGACAAGAGATTATAATCACGAACTCCAAAACAGTAAGAGTCATCAATACGCTTACAATTTTGATATTGATGTGATGCACCCTTTTATGATTCAGTCTTTTCAGCCCTTTTTCAATTCCGGTTCCTTATTGGAATTAGGAAGCTCAAAAGGACACCTGACATCACGCTTAACTCAGCATTTTACAGATATAACATGTGTTGAGGCATCAATGGATGCAATCACAGAAGCAAAAGTTCTCATTAGTGATAAGGCTCACATTGTCCATGGTTTGTTTGAAAACGTTTCTTTACCAAAACGCTATGACAATATTGTACTTACCCATGTTTTAGAACATCTCGACAACCCTGTTCAGGTTCTTAAGAGAGTAAATGATGAATGGTTATCAGATAAGGGAAGGCTATTATTAGTATGTCCTAACGCTAACGCTCCCTCCCGGCAAATTGCAGTCAAAATGGGTCTTATTACTCATAATGCAGCCGTCACTCCGGCTGAAGCCGATCATGGCCATCGAATTACATACTCTCTGGATACGTTGGAAAGAGATGCTAAAGCTGCAGGCTTAACTATAATACACCGCTCCGGTATTTTTTTTAAAGCGTTGGCTAATTTTCAATGGGATAAAATTCTTCAAACGGATATTATCTCCAAAGAATATCTGGATGGCTGTTATGCATTGGGCCAACACTATCCGGATCTTTGTTCGAGTATTTTTTTAGTATGCGAAAAAGGCACTAAATGATCCAAACTCCATTACTGTCCGTTTGTTTGATAACATATAATCACGTTGATTATATCAGGCAGGCTATCGAAGGAGTATTGATGCAGGAAGTTGATTTTACATGGGAACTTATTATTGCTGACGACTCCTCTACTGACGGAACACGCGACATACTGCTTGAGTATAAAAACAAATACCCCGATTTAATCACCCTTATTTTACAACAGTCAAATGTTGGAGCATTCCAAAACTGGATGGACCTTCTTAAAGCTCCAAAATCCAAATACATTGCCTACTTTGAAGGTGATGATTATTGGACGGATTCAAAAAAACTGCATAAACAAATTGACTTTTTGGAAGCGAACCCAAATTATGTTCTTTGCTTTCATTCTGTTCAACTGCTTGATGAAAAAGGTAATTTCAAAGCTGATAATATGACTAAGATTCCTGTCAACCATGAATCCATTGAAACATTAGCTATATACGGAAATTATATTCATACGCCTTCCATCGTATTCAAAAATGTAGTACAAGAGTTTCCTCCGGAAATGGTAAAGAGTCCAATAGGTGATTATTACTTATATATGCTATTGGCTAAACATGGTAAGCTTAAATTCCTCCCGGATACAATGGCTGTATACAGAATACACAATTTGGGAACTCACAGTTTATTAACTCAAACTCAAAAGAGTTACAAGTGGTTTCTTATGTTGTATTACCTAATTCCGCAATTTGAAGGAAGCATTCGAAACATTCTTGTCAATAACCTTTTCGATAATGTTAAAGCATTGTTGCAAGATGCCGACAATTTATCTGCAGAGATGAAAGAGACTATTCAGCGTTCTGCACTGGTATACGATCCTGATTACCTGGTCCGCATATTAAAAGAGAATCAATCGTTGACACATAAGTTTCATTCCACCAAATCTGTCTTTAGTCAGTTGATAGCTTTGCTGAAACGAAACTTTTTTCATAAATAATGCTCATTGCATGGAACGCGTAACCATTGTTATTCCTGTCTATAAAGAGAGTCCCAGCAACGATGAAAAACGTTCCTTCAAGCAATGCTTACAGGTGCTATCTACATATTCATTCAATATCGTTACCTACCCATCACTTAATATTACATATTATGAAACCGAATTAAAAACTGCACAATTGAACTATTCTGTACAGTATTTTGACAAATCTTACTTTAAAAACATAGCAGGTTACAACAGACTTTTGATGCAACCCCATTTTTACAAACGTTTCAACAAACATACTTACGCGTTGATATACCAACTTGATGCTTTTGTGTTTACAGATGAGCTTCAAAAATGGTGTAAGAAGGGATACTCTTACATAGGTGCACCCTGGATTATGTCGAACAATGATGGGTTGGTTTTTACCGGTGTAGGCAATGGAGGATTCTCTCTACGCAACATAAACGATCATTTACGGGCACTTCATTCCTTCTCGTATATTGAGTCACCTGTAACTATCTTTAAGAAATATTTTTCCGGTAAACATTCTTTGAAAGTATATGTGCATTTGTTCCTACGATTCCTAAAACAACTTACCATCATCAACAATACTTTTCATCTCTTCAATAATTATAATAGCAACGAAGATTATTTCTGGTGTAAGGTTGTTGCCAAAAACTATAAATGGTTTACGATTCCCGTAGCTGAAGAAGCTCTTTCATTCAGCATGGAACATGAACCGGCATATTTATATAAGTTGAATCATTATCAGTTACCATTTGGTTGTCATGCCTGGCCCAAACATGACCTTCCCTTTTGGAAACCATTCATCGAACAAGAAGGTTATCATCTACCATAAGAATGTTGACCAACGACAAAATTATTGTAAAAGTTACCCACCCCTGGCCGGACCTTCATTCTAAAAAAGATCCAATACTCGGGCAAACACCGAATGCATCCGGCATTTGGGGTAACTACCAGTTTGAGGTAAACAATGATTGTACAGAATGTGACTATTGGATTATTGCAGATGATATCACCAAACCCATACAGGTTAAAGTCCCTGCAGGTAATGTTATTTTACTCACCACTGAAGAAGTAGACGTTAAAACTTATGAACCAAACTACCTGAAACAGTTTGATCGTATTATCACTTCGCGTAGTGATATTCAATCCCAAAACGTCATTCATTCCCACTATATCAATTGGTGGTTTGTAAAAAAAGGATTGGATGAGCTCTCTCAAAACTCCTATTTAGATAAAACAAAGACAATTTCGTTGGTAAGCTCTAATCTCACCAAAACTCAGGGACATAAGGACCGATTTGCATTTGCGCAAAAGCTTATGGATCATTTTAAAGATCGACTTGATGTGTATGGACGTGGTTTTAACTTTATTGAAGATAAGTTTGATGCCATTGCGCCTTATAAGTATTCAATTGTTATTGAAAATTCTTCGATTGAAGACTATTTTACTGAAAAACTGATTGATTGTTACTTATGCAATACAATGCCAATCTATTTTGGTTGCCCCAATATTGCGAAGTATTTCAACCCCAAAAGCATGATACTGATAGATATTCATAACTACCAATCATCCATACGCACCATTGAAAAAGCCATTGAAGAGGATATATATACCCAATCAATTGACTATATAAAAGAGGCTAAAAAACTGGCATTGCAGCAGTACCAGTTTTTTCCGGCCATTTCATCTATGCTTGGTGCTTTAAATTCATTGCACTCAACTGCAGTTAAAAAACTTATTAAAATTTACCCTCAGGATAAATATGTTTCGGGGCATCAAACGACAACAGGTTATAAATCCATTTTAAAAACAGGACTTAAATTTATTAAATCTCGATTACGGTGATTTACTCAGGTAGCATCGCTTTGAAATATTGTATCTATTAGTTCATTCATGAATACTCCTCTAGTATCCGTTATACTTCCTTGTTACAATGCCGAGGCCTTTATTAGAGCTGCCGTGCAGAGCATACTGGAGCAAACCTACACGAATATCGAACTCATCATTATTGATGATGCTTCAACTGATAGAACAGTTGATACCATCAAAAGTATTGACGACACGCGCATTCGATTAATACAAAAACCCGGGAATACCGGGTATACTGATAGTTTAAACATGGGCCTGACGATAGCAGGCGGGAAGTATATAGCACGGATGGATGCGGATGACATAAGCGAACCCACCAGGCTGGCCAAGCAAGTTGACTATCTGGAAAAACAACCAAATGTAATTGTATGCGGATGTTGGATTACACTTATTCCACAACAAACGATTCATAAGTATCCAATAGAACACCTTGAAATTGTTGAAGAACTATTTACCCGCAACAGTTTTGCCCATCCTGCGGTAATGTTACGTAAATCGGTTATCGATAAATACTCTTTGCACTATGATCGCACATTTGAACCCACAGAAGATTACGAATTATGGACGAGAATGATGATGCTCGGAGAAATGCATAATATTCCGGAAGTGCTTCTTCAATACCGCACACACGAACAACAGATTTCACAATACAAGGCATCCTTGCAAAAGCAAAACCGTTTGCGTACGCGAATGCAATTATTGCAAAAATTGGTGCCGGAGCCTTTGTCTGATGACCTTTTTGAAGAGACTATTTGTGATAGCGGATCCAATAATGCAGAATGTATAACGATACTTAAGAAAAGGTTAAAGAAGCTAGAGATGCTTTTGCATGCCAATATTTCGCAACAACTTTATCCAGTGAGCGCTTTTGCAAACTATATACGTAGCATGGAAGAAAAATTATGCCACTCGCTTACTTCAAGAGAATATTCC
>JAZKGH010000144.1:536-3363 GCA_040386055.1 Bacteroidota bacterium | reverse complement strand
TGCCATTCGGGTTCAATAAAAAAACAAATACAGGCGAACGGTTTATGTACAATGCCCGCGCAGAAGGGGCGTTCAACAAAGATAATAAAGCAGACTATTCAGGTGAGATCGGGATTCACCAGAATGGTTGGGCAATGGAAGGGTTTTACAGCCATCGTGCAGTGGTTCCCGTTACTTCTTTTGTTGAAGGTTCAGCTAAAAAACGTTTGAAAAAACCTTACGATATATCACTAAAAGATGTGCAACAGTTTTACCTCGCAGCCATAGTAGATACGGATGTTAAAACAGGGAAACAAGGTTTTTGTATTGTTACCTGCTGGCCAAATGAATTAATGGTAAACGAGATCGGTTATCAACGCATGCCTGTAATTTTGCAGGAAGAAGACTTAAGAGAGTGGCTCAATCCGGATGCCGATATTGATGTGTTGCTTCCAATGTTAAAACCATATGCTTCTGATTTGATGGAAGTGCTTCCGCTGTTTGAAGCGGAAGCGAAATAAGTTATTTACTAATTTCCGTTCTGATCTGTTTTGATCAGAGTTAATCCTGTTGCTGTTTTTTGAAGGTAGATAATTCCACCTGTACAACTTGGTGTAGCAAGGGATATTGGATAAGAGGGTAGAGAGTATTTACCCCACATATAATTCCCCTCATTTGTAAATTTTGTAATATCACCTTCTCCGTGAATAAAGAATCCTCCAACTGACGTTTCAATTTGTCCATATGGAATAAATTTTGAAAGGGAAATGTCACTCACCACTTCTCCAGACACATCACTTTTTTGAACATAGTTTGTAGAGTTGTTTGTTTTAGCCAGACTATAAAAATGATCGTTACCAAAAGAGACTGATGGATAAGCAGCGCGGCAGGTAGTTACAGAAGGTAATCTGCTCTTCAGTGCATTACCATTTAAATCCAAAATGATGTAATTATTCACACAATTGATGCAGATGGTTTGATTGCTGATAGCCATGCCAACAGGAGTTTCGTTTTGTGTATGGTTATAATCTGAAAGAGCATAAATTTCAGTTAGTTTGCGTTCCCATATGACATTTCCCTGTGCATTTATTTTATACAGTGTAAGCGAATTATTCGTTTGAGGAGAATGTATAGTGTCCTGAAAAACACCATTTTCATCAAATTGAGCCGTTTGGTAAAATCCGCTGAATTGAGCCGTGAGCAGCAACCAATTTCCATCAGGAGTTTTAGTGAGTGTTTTACCAAGGATATGATTTCCTGCAAATGTTTTCGACCACAGCAGATCCCCGGATTTATTTATTTTAGAGAGTTGACAAGTACTGCTGTTTTGTGGAAGTACAGTTTTAGAAATAAATGTATCCGGATCATTGATGCCGGTAGTTACCTTGTTATACATTGATGAACAATCATCTAATTTACACCCTGCGTATGTATAATAACTATGAAGTGTTAAAGAAGTTCCCTCCGGATGCTTTGATGAATAAAATTCTTTTTTCGAATAATCATTTACTTGATAGTTAGCGGAGGAGATAAAATAATTGTCTCCATCAGCCTGAATGATATTTTGAGGGGTTCCGAGCAAACCAATTTTTTTACTCCAGATCAATACTCCGTTGTTGTTGTATTTTTCAACTGTATTGCTTCCCAACAACACAATGTTTTTTCCAAGATCTTCAATGATATCAACATATTGATTATCGGGAATGGGTTGCTGGAAGGATACAGTGCTTAAGGAACAATCAAGTAAAGTTGGTTGTTCAACTGTATTGACAGGATCAGATGACTTTTCCTTTTTGGTGCATGCACCCGTTATCAAAACGATGAGTGCAATGAGGGTTACAATTTTGTTCATAGTTGCAATAAACGATTATTGTGGGATAATTAGTATTTACTCAACCACCGGGTCAACGCAAATACTGCACCCAGCAATACCAGCAATGCGATTACTGAATAAGGATTTGCAAAATTTATCGTCCATCCCATTGAAGGATTGCGCTTGGGAGGGAAAATCCGTTTATCATTTCGATTAAAATAAAAAAGGCCCCATTTGTAGTATGAGGGATCGGGTTGTTCATTTAACATGGTTGTTTGTTTTGATGGGTAAAACTAATAAAAATTCTACTATTTAGATGCAGTAAACATCTTACTTTCGTGCCATGAGATTTGAGAAACATATTTTTATCTGCGCCAATCAAAAGGCTGAGGGGAAAGCGTGCTGTGGAACGGAGCGGGGCATGGAGTTGGTTGAGAAATTCAGAGAGGTTCTTGCAGAAAAAGGATTGAAAGGAAAAGTAAGGGCACAACGTTCGGGTTGTTTGGATGCATGCACAAAAGGGCCTGCACTGGTTGTATATCCTGATGGAACGTATTATGGAGGCGTAACTCCGGATGACGTAGAACGCATTGTAAATGAACATATCATTGGCAATAAGGTAGTAGAAGCACTTGAGTTGAAATATGAATAGACCGCTCCGTCTGCGGTGAATAAAAATTAGATTAGTATAAACATAAATAATGCAATGAAATCGAGCCGGTATTTGATATGTTATGCAATGCTCATGCTATTGGGTATTCAAGGTTATACACAAATCTGCACTCCTGATACAACTATTCCCTATTCGCAGGGAATGTTTCCCGGACAGCTGCCTGATGCGCATCACAATCTATTGTATACTGAAGTAATTCAATTTAAGGCTCCGCTTGATACCAATATTTTTTATCAACC
The DNA here is from genome assembly GCA_040386055.1 of Bacteroidota bacterium. Classification (GTDB taxonomy): domain Bacteria; phylum Bacteroidota; class Bacteroidia; order UKL13-3; family UKL13-3; genus UKL13-3. The sequence goes on along the minus strand of JAZKGH010000144.1, from coordinate 659 downwards.
TCTAAACTCAGCTGTATCTTTTAGGGTTGATTCATTGCTCATAACGGCTATTGTAGGATTACCATCCGGCATTTCCTATCAGTGTAATACACCTCAATGTATTGCCAAAGGAGGTGCAGTTGG
>JAZKGH010000144.1:0-526 GCA_040386055.1 Bacteroidota bacterium | reverse complement strand
AAGGTACGACCACTGAATCGGGTTATCATTCATTATTGGTTATCACACAAACTTCCGGTAAAATAAGAGGAACACCTCCGTTTCCGGATATTCCGCAGGTGCTAACAGATACCATCTCAGACTATCATTTATTTGTGAATTGGCCCACAGGGATCCTTGAGTTTGGTAAAGCGGATAAGATTCAGATTTACCCGAATCCATCCAATGGAATAATTACTGTGGAAGGTAATATGATCAAAGAAAGGGGAGTGCTGGTGGTGTATGATGTTATCGGAAAACAGGTGAGGTCGTTACAATTAACCGGAGAAGTTAAACAAGATATTAACCTGTCGGACTTACCATCAGGTATGTATTCCTGTTATTTTACATTGCCATCGGGTATATTTACTCAAAAGCTTTTCATTCGGTAATTGTAAGCATTCAGTCAGATTTCATTTTTACGATACCAAAAGATATGGTTGCATTGTTATCTCAGTATAATTCAATCAGCCATGAACCTTTTTTCATTCTCCAAAAATGATCTTGA
>JAZKGH010000143.1:6690-38138 GCA_040386055.1 Bacteroidota bacterium | reverse complement strand
GCCCCCACTTCAGGCAGTGATTGTTGTATACCCGCTTTTAATTCAGAGAGTGCAGTTGGGGTTAATTCGGTATCGATATTTAAAAAAAACACGTAGGGAGCTGCACCCAGCTTTGCACCCTGATTATTGGCAATTCCAAAACCAACGTTTTCGGTGTTATGGATCAACTTAAAGGACCCCAGCTTTTGTATTAATGGATGTTGGTCAATTGTTTCTGTATATGCCATTCCCGGCTTGTTGTCAATTAAAATAAGATTGAGATCAGCAAGGTTGCAGTCACTATGCAGAATAGCATCGAGATAGCCTTGAAGCCATTTCTCAGAGTTATACAGGATAGTTATGATATCAAATTTCATTGGCAGTCGAAAAGCAGGATAAAATACGGCAGTCTTTTGTGGTTAAATTGATGCGCAATATATCGGTTAATTATCTAATAATTCGGGCAGTGAGCAAATCACAATGTTCATTCAATTAAAAACGAACATTTTGTCGCAAATTGTGGGATTCAATAAGTAATATTGGAGCACCTATCCTGGCAAAGATATGAATGATGGTTTAACAGTTTAAATTTGCACTATGATCACTAAACTCAAAAAGATTGTAAAGAATGTATTAGGCATTCAACCCGCCCCGGAACCGATAATGGACCCTATTAACAGAGACCCTAAAGTAAAGCGGTATGATATTATGAATGCCCTTATCCAAAAAAACGGATACAAGACTTATCTTGAGATTGGTGTTCGAAATCCGCAAGAGTGTTTTGCACATATCAATTGCGAAGAAAAAAAAGGAGTTGATCCCGGAGTGGAAGGAGATTTTCCGGTTGATTTTAATATGACTTCGGATCAGTTCTTTGCTCAAAACACAAACAAATATGATATCATCTTTATTGATGGTTTACATATTGATGAACAGGTAAAGAGAGATATTGAAAATGCTATTCAGGCAATTACACCTAATGGTTGTGTTGTATTGCATGACTGCAATCCCCCGGATTTACACCATGCACGCGAAGATTATTATGACTTTGATACTCCTGCAAAAGATTACTGGAACGGAACAACATGGAAAGCCATTGTGGATTTCAGAGCCTCCGGATATGCGCATACCTATGAGTGCAATGTGGTAAATACCGATTATGGTATTGGAATTATACGGGCGATGGAGAATGGGGAACGAATAGTGAACGACAACCCGTTTTATTCATATCGTAAACTGGAAAAAGAAAGAGAAAGATACCTAGGCTTAATATCAGTTGAAACATTTTTTGAGAAGTATATTAACTAAGAAAGAGTTGTGATTGGGAACACTTTAATATTGACCCAAAGCTTTTCCCAGTTCGTTCCGAATCTCATCACACAACCAATCCGGAGAGATCACTTTTACATTATGACCATAGCTTAAGAGCTGCGCCTTCAGTTCAAAGGAAGGAATCACGGTAATGCTCACTAAACACGTTGAGGCAGTATCTTTAAGGATTTGCTGGGTGTGGTGCAACGGTTGTGATTTGATATACTCAGCCTGTTGAGCCGAAAACTCCAGTGTAATTTTTTCCGGCTTCAGCTTATTGCTTACTGATATGCCAAACGAATATTTGAAATAATCATTGGCATTAAATCCGCTTGAAACAGTAAACCCATCTTTGGTCATATTCAGACTAATGATACGGTCAAGACCAAAAGTTACCACCATATCTGTATGTGCCGATCGTCCCGTAACATACCACCGGTTGCGGTATTCCTTCAACACATAAGGCTCAAGTAGGTGTTCCTTTTCAGCAGAGGAGTCAAATTTTTGATAGGTAAACCGAATGGTTTTATGCTCTTTGATGGCACCTAAAATGGTGTTCAAAAATTCCTGTCCCTTACTGCTGGTACTTTGTTCAAGCTGAATCACCTGTGCAATATCATTATCGTTCATGAGGGTGCGCACATTTACATAATCCTCAATTTTGGTAACGGCTTCGCTAAACTGAGCAACGGTATCAATTCCTTCAAACTGTTTGAGTAAGGCTACAGCAAACTCCAGAGCATACAGGTCATTCTCTTTAAGTGGAATATTGCTGATGGAATAATGAGGGTCTTCATAACAATATCCTTTTTGAAAACGATCATACTTGATGGGTGCAAAATATCCGAGCTCTTCATCATGTTGCATATCGTATAAATCCTGTTCAATGGTACGAAGGGATACGGATGCAATAACCTCACACGCTTTAATCAACTCCTCCTTGGTGGGAAAGGGTTTTTGTTTATTGCGAATGCAGGCATCAATAATACGGTAACGGATATATGCTTGTTTATTTTTGGGCATGGTGCAAAATAGGGGTTTTGACGAAATATACGAAGCTGTTTGAGCCGCAGATTACGCAAATTTAATAAATGAACGTGCGTAATCTGCGGCTACTTTCTTTTAGTTTAAATAATTTCACCATGTATAATCTTTGTTATACATTTCACCTTCAATTAGAGCCCTGATATAGAATGCCGTCAATCAAGCCAATAGAAACAATGGAGAAGATAGATATCGAAACTAAGCATATACAGCAGACGATTCTTTCATCTCAATACCTTTTTTTAAGCGAACTAAAAAATGCCGAACGTTTTGTGGCACAAAATGAGTTGGATAGTGCATTGCATATTGCTGCAAGTCTTAGCACATATGCATATCTCAATTTTACATCTTTTTATACCTCATACCGATTAGAAAAATTAGTGCAAACGATTGGATCCAAAGTTATGCTACCCGATACCCAACAAAAAAAAGCATCGTCCGGTAAAAGGAAAATACTGCATGTTGCTTCTGAGTTGTATGAATTGGGTGGGCACACTCCTTTATTACTTAAATGGATTCAACGAGATCAGGATTCAGAACATAACATCTTTTTAACACGTCAAACGGAAGACACTATTCCGTCAACTATTTTCGCGCAACACACTATTGATCAATCGGTAATTTGTCATATTAACAAAGGAGAGTCGTTGGTGGAAACAGCACAACAACTTCTGAATAGTGCATCCCATTATGATTTTTTGGTTCTTCATATTCATCCCAATGATATTGTCCCGCTGCTTGCATTTGCGAATACAAAGCCGGTTCCTATATATTTTTTAAACCATGCCGATCATTGCTTTTGGCTTGGCGCAAGCATAATTGATGGCCTTATACAATTGAGGGAGTCCTCCATTGAGCTGGACAAAAAACGTAGGGGAATGGATGTTCCCCAGTTTGTATTAACGATTCCCGTGAATGCACCGGAAACCTCATCAGGTATAAATAAACAAGAGATGCTTAACAAATATGGAGTAGACTCTTTGGAACCATTTGTGATGTTAACCACTTCAACGGAGAGTAAGTTTAAACCACTGCTGGGATACAATTATTTCGAATCCGTTATTCCTGTGCTCGATCAAAATCCTCGGGCTATCCTAATAATTGTGGGTATCAGCAACGACAAGGGTTTAGCAATTCAATACAAACATCCTCAGATTAAGTATGTAGGGTATTTGCTTCCCGAAGAACTTGCTGCCATTGAGAATTGTGTGGATCTTTATCTAGAAACATTTCCGAACTCTTCTTTTACGGCATTGCTGCAACTTTTAATGAAAGGAAAGCCTGTGCATTTTATGTTTTCACCACCGGCAATTTTTAAGCTGTTTTCCAATTCAGATTATTACCCTACTGATCAACAAAAATGGCAACAACAATTGAATGCAAAAATTCAGAACCCGGAAGCATTAGCAACCTATACCCGGCAGCTTGTAGAAAATGTAATGGGTGAATACTGTATTGAGGCCTGGCATGCAGCACTCAAAAAATTCTATGTTTATGCGGATTCTCACGCAATAACAAATCCCCTGAGGTATAAATCAGACGTTGCTTCTAGTGATGATATAAGTGATCTCATTTTGTTTGGGATCAGCTTAAAGGAGCGCTATCAGTATTTTTTCTTCGACAACAGAGGAAGAAAAATCAGACTCAAACGGATCTTATCCTTTTACAGCATCTATAGAAAGGTACGTCCTGTGTGGAAGCAATTATTTGGCTTTGAATTGCAGGAGGTAAAGCAAAGAATAAAAAGGTTATTCCAGTAACCGAAAAGGCTCAGGACTCTTCATTTGATAAAATTTTAGCAGATGTTTTATTCTGATTTAAAAGAAAAAACAAAAAATAATAGGCTGTAAAACAGCTGGTTAATAATGTTTTTTTACACCGCAGATACGCTGCGGGCTGTGAATGAAACTTTGGATCATCAAATCCGAAGACATATGAAAACGTTAGCTAATCAACACAAACCAACAGCCCGCACCGAAAACGAAATGTTTACCAAAGGCATGCAGTTGATGGAACGAAAAAAATTTTCCGCTGCACAAAAAAACTTTGATATTTTATTGTTACTGAACCCGTCCAATATTGATGCAATGTTGCAACGTGGCATTTGCAAAATGCACGTAGGATTGGTAACCCTTGCGCTGGATGATTTCAGCGAAATTCTGATGATGGCCAATGGCAAACCTGAAGCATATGCCGCCATGTCTCAAGCATACTGGATGCTGGGCGACTATTCAATGGCAAAACACTTCATCGATGAAACATTGAAAGGAACATATTCTTTAAAGGCAGAATGGTATGAGTTGGCATGTAATATTTACAGTAAACTGGGAGATATAAATACGGCTTATGCTTGCATCAACCGTGCAATTGTATGCAATCCATTCAGTGCGTTATTGTATTATAAAAGAGCCCGCTTGTTGTTTCGCATGGAAAAAATTCAAGTGGCCATTAACGATTTAAACAAGGCCATTTCGTTTGAGCCCAAATTTGTGAACGCTTTAAAACTAAGAGCAGAAAGCAAAAAATTAATGGGTGATATGGAAGGTGCCCGCAAAGACTTAATCACTGCTGGTCTTTATCACAAAGCCTAAAAGATAAGCCATCATTGATTGATTACGTACTGAAAGCTACCTGTAGGAGGTGGCTTTTGGTGTTTATATGCAGATAAATAAGATATTCGCACTACATGATTCGACTATTGTTTAGTAGTATATTGATGGTGTGCGCATACGTTGGAATGGCACAAATGCAGCCACCTCGTTTAGGTCAGGTATACCTCGAAACCTATACACAAAACCGACAGCGGATTACAGATGTTCCGGGCGAAACTTACAGGGTTTCAGGGATGTCGTTTGGAATGATGTTACCGGTTTATTCAAAAACATTTGGGCAACGAAGTGATACCCTTCCTCCTTCACGGTTAGTTTTTACCATTCACCCATCTGTATCATATGGACTGCTCAAAATCAGTTACCTTAACCAGGAAAGAGTGTTGATGAACCCACAGCTGACAATTGGTTCCTATTATACGTTCAAACAAAAAAACATGCTGGGTATAAATCTGCGTGCCATGCTGAATGAAGATGAGTTTACGATTGATAACCCTAAACCCCGATATGCGTTTTCGGCATTGTACTCCCGAAGAGTAACACCCATGTTTTCGTATTACGGAGGCTTGGCGTATTCTTATGTGTTTGGCGAAGGACAGTTATTGCCATTATTTGGAGCGCGGTTTTCTTTTGGGAAAAGAGCCCGTTTAAATATTGTTTTACCATTACAGATAACGTACCGTACTCCACTGTCAAACAAGTTGCGGTTGATGGTTTATGTGCGTCCTCAGGGAGGAATCAATCGTTTTGAAAACAGGCTGACCATTTCCGACTCGTTACAAAAAGTATTGGTGTTCAGAAGGCGAAGCGTACTGGTGGGAGCATCCTTTTCCTTTCGGATAAAAAACAACCTTGCTGTTGTTGTGGATCCATCCTTTTTGTTTGCACAAAAAATATCATTTACGGAGGATGAAGGAGCAGGAGCACAAAAATTTATCGACAATGATCTTTCCCGGGGCTTTCAGCTGAGACTGATGCTTGTATGGCGTCCTTGGCAAAATACCCTTCGCAATCAGCAACATCCCGAAAACCAAACAAATGATGATGATAGCTTTTTGCTGGGTTTCTAGTCAAATGAAGGAATCAAAGAAGGAGTTAAGAATACTTTAACATCCGGGTGTTCGTTAAAAAACAATAGCTTTGTAGTGTATGAAAAATGCCCGGTTTTTATGTTTTATCCTGTTGCTTTCAGGCGCTTTGTTTTCTCAGGCCCAAACCGACAGCACTGAAACGGATAGTGCAGAAGATAATAGCGAAGCCGTACTGGTTATTCCTCCAATTAACGAACAATTAAAAGTAGGAATAAAATTTGGTTCAGGAGTATGCACTTTGCTGGGCAATGAGTTGGCAAACCCAAGGCCATCCTATATGTTATCAGGTGGAGCATACCTCAGATACCGGTTTAAACGTCATTGGTTTATTCAACCCGAAGCCTGCATCACATACAAAGGAAGTAACTTTAACAACGGAACGGCACAATACCAAAGCGTTCGTATGTATTACATTGACGTACCCGTGTTACTGATGCTGGGATTAAATGATGAAAACACAAGCAATGTATTTGTCGGACTTCAATATTCCCGGTTGCTTAATGCGTCTTTATACCTCAAAGACGCTCCCCTTCCGGAAAGTACGGCACCCGCCATTAAAAAAGATGATTTGGCGGCAGTTCTTGGTACACAGTTTCATACACCCTTCGTGGGTTTTCAAATTGCAGTTAAATATGGTTTAATTGATATAAATAACGGATTATTGCCCAACTTAAATCCACCCAATACAGGGAAAGATATTCATCATTTTACCATAGAAATTAACTTCTTGTTTTAACCGTGAACAGAGCCGAACTTATTAGTCAAATTAAACAGAAAGGAAGTTTTCTGTGCGTAGGGTTAGATACCGACATCAAAAAAATTCCGGCAACGTTATTGACGGAATCTGATCCTGTTTTTGCATTCAATAAAGCCATAATAGATGCCACACAAGAGCATTGCGTATCCTATAAAATCAATACGGCATTTTACGAAGCCATGGGAACCAAAGGTTGGGAAACCATGGAAAAAACGCTTAACTATCTACCCCAAAATCAATTCTCCATTGCGGATGCCAAACGCGGTGATATCGGAAACACAAGTGATATGTACGCCCGTGCTTTTTTTGAAGCATTCAATTTTGATTCGGTAACGCTGGCTCCATATATGGGCCGTGATTCCATCGAACCGTTTTTTACATACGAAAATAAATGGGGTATTGTATTGGCGCTTACTTCTAATCCGGGTAGTGCAGACTACGAGCAACAAACAATCGGTAACGAGAAACTTTATGAGCGCGTTATTAAACACACAGCTAGTTTCACAACAGAAAACAATTTGATGTTTGTTGTAGGAGCTACCAAAGCCGAAGAGTTAGGCAATATTCGCAAACACATTCCAAATCATTTTTTGCTGGTGCCCGGTGTAGGTGCGCAAGGAGGAAGCTTAAGCGAAGTGGCAAAATACGGAATGAATGCAGATTGTGGCTTGCTGGTGAATGCCTCCCGCAGCATTATTTATGCAAGCAATGGAATTGATTTTGCTGAGAAGGCTGCCGCAGAAGCGAAACTGCTGGCGGAAGAAATGAAAGTTTTATTGTCTCTATACAACGTAATATAAATCAGCAAAAATTTTTGTTTAACAGTGTGTTTTTGTAGCTTGCTGCAAGCAAAACAAAGTCCTATTTATAAACCCAAACCCCATGAAAGAAGAACTTCTTCATTTCATTTGGCAAAGCAAATTGCTCTTGCACAAATCCCTTCAAACAGTATCCGGAGAACCGGTTTCCATTATTCGTTTAGGCACCTATAACCGCAATGCAGGTCCTGATTTCTTCAATGCTAAAATTCAAATCGGTGACACTCTCTGGGCCGGCAATGTGGAAATGCATATCAGCTCATCTGAGTGGGATAAGCACACTCACCAAACCGATGCAGCATACAACAATGTAATTCTGCATGTAGTGTATGTTGATGATAAAAAAGTGTTGAACAGCAACGGTGAAACATTACCCACGCTGGAGTTAAGGAGTGTTATTCCAACCACATTGTTGCAAAGGTACCAAAGTTTGCAGCAGCAACGAAGCAACCAGTTACCATGTGAAAAAATCATTGCGATGCCCGCAGAAGCACCTCTTCAGGTATGGCTACAACGGTTGCTGGTCGAACGCATTGAACATAAAACAGATTACATCAAAGAATTGTTGGTGAAAACGCATCATCATTATGAACAAAGTTTTTACATCATCACAGCCCGTTATTTTGGAATGAAAACAAACGCACAACCATTCGAGCAACTGGCTAATATGTTGCCGCTTACGGTGCTCTCCAAACACAAAAATAATTTAATGGATATCATGGCATTGGTGTTGGGAACATCCGGCTTGATTAATAGAATGGGGGAAGCGTACGCCCACCTAATGCCTGTATTTGAACATTTACAGCGAAAATACAAGCTTCAACAAATGGATGAAAGCATTTGGAAGTTTGCTCGTACCCGTCCGGCTAATTTTCCTTCGATGAGGTTAGTGCAGTTTGCCTTGTTTGTTTACCGCTCGTCACACCTGTTGGGTAATGTGCTGGAATGTAATACGGTTCAGGATCTTCGTACACTGTATCGCATAGAGGGTAATTATGCTTCTCAAAAAATAGTATTGGGAGATGATGCCGTAAACCTGTTGCTCATTAATAGTGTATTGCCATTTGTTTTTGTATACGGATCTATTCAGCATGAAGAAAGCCTGTGCGACAAAGTGTTGAGTTGGTATGAGGCACTTCCGGCAGAACACAACAGCATTACACGGCAATTTACCACATTGGGTTTACCACTTAAAAATGCCGCTGACGGACAAGCATATATTCAATTAAAAAACGAATATTGCAACACACTTCAATGCCTGCGTTGCAGCATTGGCTACCACTCATTAGTACATGTACAAACTTAGTTTAAGTATATTTTTCCTGTTGTTTTTTGTGCAGTGCTTTGCTCAGAAAAAACTTGTTTTTAAGAATACCAAGACACAAAAAACCATTGAATTAAGAGTTGGTAACAGGGTGTCCTTTTCTTATAAAGGATATATGGAGCAACCTGAATTTGTGAAAGAAACCATAAGCCAGATTACTGATAGTACGGTGGTTTTGGGGTTCAGTCATTTTGCAGCACTTCCGAAATCAATTACGAAACCCGGAAAGCACCCTAAGCTTGTTTTTAAAGTTGTTCGTATAGAAGACATAACCGGCTTCCGAAAAATGGGACTAGGAAGGTTATTGGCAAAAGGGGCCGTGAGCATCGGTGGTATTTTTGCTTCGTATTATTTGTTAAAGAATATCTATAGCAGTGATATCAGTTCGGGATCATCCATTTTGTTATCAATGGGTGTTGGGTTAGGATTATACGGATTAACAGAAGTATTCTTTCCGGAGAATATTAAACATTATTTGGAAGATGGCTGGACGGTGAGTGTTGCAAATGACTCTCGGTAACACAAAAATGACTTGTTTCATTTGCCATTAAAAGCGTATTTTCGCTTAGTATGGAATCAATCAAATATTTTGTAGAAAAACGTGTATACGGAGTATGCAGTTATTTTGGCGAGAGGTTTGGCATTTCATCTTCCCGCATTCGCCTCTATTTTATTTATACATCTTTCATTACCATGGGTTCTCCCATTATTATTTACTTGGTAATGGCTTTTTGGCTTAATGTCAAAAAATACATCCGCAACCGTAAAACTGTTTGGGATTTGTAGAGGTTGCGAGTTGCAAAATCTCAGCGCCAGCATCTTTCTTCTTTTAGCAAAGCAGTCTTTTTCTTAAGAGCTCGTTTAAGTATACTTGCATCTATATAATTGTTGTATTGTGAAACTGAATAAAACCCGTGTGGTATTTGGCATTGTTACCGTTTATATCATTGCCGCTTTTGGCTGGTGGACCTATGCCCACATTCGTGCCAGTAAAGTGCTGTATGCTTCCGAATACCAGCATCTGGAACTGCTTTGCTACAAGGCAACACTTGATATTAACGGTGCCATTTCAGAAGAAATTGTGGATGATACCGTAAGGGCAAAAGTATATCTGGAGGCCAATTATCCGCAGCTGGAAATTGTATTCGATGAAACACTGTCCCCACTTGAGAATTTTTTGATTCGGCCGCAAATGAAGGCATACTCAGAGTTAAAGGGTCATCACAAGAGAACAGTGCGGATGTACGCCCTTGAAGGAGTAGTTATGATGAGTCTTTTGTTTTGGGGAATCATCTGGATTTACCGCAACCTAAATAACAGGCTTAAGTTAAAACGCCAGCAAAGTAATTTTTTGCTTTCCATCACACACGAGTTAAAAACACCGCTTGCTTCTATTAAGCTTTACTTGGAAACATTGCAGAAAAGAACGTTAGATAAAGAACAAGCGGCAACAATTGTATCCAACTCCCTGGAAGATGTTTCCCGTTTAAGAGACCTTGTTGATAATGTATTGCTGGCTGCACAGCTGGATAACAGCAAGTACGAATTGCATACATTTGAAATCAACTTATCCGAAACAGTTGAAAAAGCGGTGAATCGTTTTGTGGTTCCCCGCAACATACAATCACGGGTAAATATGAACCTTGAGAAAGAAGTGTTTTTGATAACAGATGCAACAGCCGTTGAAATGGTGGTAAACAATTTGTTGAGCAACGCTGTTAAATATTCACCTGAAACAGGAAAAGTTGACATTGTGTTGCGCACCACTTCATCACATATCGTCCTTTCGGTGAGTGATGAAGGGCAGGGAATTTCGGCAGAAGACAAGGAAAGTATCTTTACACAATTTTATCGTTCGGGGGATGAACAAACCCGAAAAAGTAAAGGAACAGGATTGGGTCTATACATTGTCAAGAATCTGTTAAACCTTATGGAAGGGGAAATAAAAGTGAAAGACAACCAGACTAAAGGCACTACATTCGAGTTAATCTTTAAGAAAGATGCATAGAATATTATTAGTTGAAGACGAAGAACATTTGCAGCATGCACTCAAGTTGAACCTTGAGATGGAGAATTATGTGGTATTCGCTGTGGGAGATGGCAACAGTGCGGTAAAGGCTTTCAGGGAACAAAAGTTTGATTTGGTTGTGCTTGATATCATGCTTCCGGAGATGGATGGCCTGATGGTATGCGAGCATATTCGGTTGCATGATGCTGATGTGCCGGTATTGTTTTTATCGGCTAAAAACACCCCGGCCGACCGTATCAATGGATTGCGCAAGGGTGCTGATGATTATCTTACCAAACCATTTGATTTGGAAGAGCTATTGCTCCGCGTACACAAACTCATCGAAAAAAAGGACAAACTCAGCAAATCGGAAACAGGAAAACTTCCTACCGAATATGTTTTTGGTCCCAATAAAATCAACTTTGAAAGTTACGAAGCGCAAGGTATCAATGGCAAAATTGAACTGACCAAAAAAGAAATTCTGCTGATGAAATTGCTGATTGAAAACACCAATCAGGTAGTGAGTCGCGAGCATATTCTCAAAGTAGTATGGGATTATACAGTGATTCCCAACACCCGAACCATTGATAATTTCATTTTGTCTCTGCGGAAATATTTTGAAAAGGACCCGAAAAACCCTGAGTTTATTCAGAGTGTTCGGGGTGTGGGCTACAAATTTGTAGCATAAATTCCTTCTTTATACTTCGCTCAATTTGGTGTAATTTGCACAACTGTTTATGAGCGAACCAAAACGATATTTAGTAACGGCAGCTTTGCCATATGCCAATGGACCGGTACACATCGGCCATTTAGCGGGATGTTATTTACCTGCCGATATTTATGTGCGCTATTTAAAAGCACGCGGGAAAGATGTAGTATTCATTTGCGGAAGCGATGAACACGGTGTTCCCATTACCATTAAAGCTAAAAAAGAAGGTATCACACCGCAGCAAGTGGTTGATAAATACAATACCATGATGCGTGATTCCTTTAAAGAATTTGGCATCCAGTTTAGCTACTACGGAAGAACCTCTTCTCCTACCCATCGTGATACGGCACAGGAATTTTTTAGAACACTGTATGATAAAGGTGTTTTCAAGGAGGAAGTAACCAAACAATATTATGATGAGGAAGCCAAACAGTTTTTGGCGGATCGTTATATTACCGGAACCTGCCCGCGTTGTGGTAATCCCGGTGCGTATGGTGATCAGTGTGAGAAGTGTGGAACTTCGCTTAGTCCTACGGATTTAATTAATCCGAAGTCGGCATTAAGTGGTGCAACACCGGTTTTGAAAGAGACCAAAAACTGGTTTTTGCCAATGGGTGAATTACAACAAACTGAAGCCTTTCAAGCATATATCAAACGTTTTGACGGATGGAAATCCAATATCAAAGGACAATGCAACAGCTGGCTCACAGAGGGCCTTCAATCTCGCGCAATGACCCGCGATCTGGATTGGGGTGTTCCTGTTCCCATTGAAGGTGCTGATGGAAAAGTATTATACGTATGGTTTGATGCTCCTATCGGTTACATCTCCGCCACAAAAGAATACTTCCAACAAAATCCGAAATCAACCTGGGAGTCTTATTGGCAAGATGAAGATTCAGCATTGATTCATTTTATTGGTAAGGATAACATCGTTTTCCACGCCATCATTTTCCCGATGATGTTGATGACACACGGAAAATATATTCTGCCAACCAATGTTCCGGCCAATGAGTTTTTGAACTTAGAAGGCGATAAAATTTCAACATCGCGCAACTGGGCAGTGTGGTTACATGAATATTTACAGGAGTTTCCGGGCAAGCAGGACGTGTTGCGCTATGCATTATGCGCAGCTGCTCCTGAGACAAAAGATAATGATTTCACCTGGAAGGATTTTCAGAGTCGCAACAACAACGAGTTAGTTGCGATTTTGGGAAATTTTGTGAACCGTACAATTGTGCTTACACATAAATTCTACGAAGGAAAAGTACCGGCATTCGATTACAAAGAAGAAGGTTTTGATGAAGCAATGGTTGCGATGCACATATTTCAATCCAAAGAAAAGATTGAAAAAAGCATGGATCAGTTCCGTTTCCGTGAAGCGTTGTTTGAAGTAATGGAAGTGGCCCGCTTGGGGAATAAATTCCTGGCCGATCACGAACCTTGGAAGTTGATTAAAACCAATGAAAAGAAAACGGCTGCTATCATGAATTTAGCGTTGCAGATCTGCGCAAACCTGAGCGTGCTAATGAAACCTTTTTTACCACACTCTGCCGAAAACCTGGAGAAGATGATGGGCAAACAGTTTGTGTGGAATGATATCGGAAGCATGTTGTTGATGAATGAAGGAGATCAGATTGGTGAAGCGGTATTGATGTATGAGAAGATCGAAGACGAAACAATTGAGCTACAATTGCAAAAGCTTGCTGCGAGTAAAGCAGCCAATAGCCAACAGCCAATAGCCAACAACCCGCTTACAGAAGTAAAAGCCGACATTACCTATGATGACTTTGATAAACTCGATTTAAGGGTAGGAAAGGTGTTGGAAGCAGAGAAAGTGCCTAAAGCGGATAAACTATTGAAATTAACGGTGGATTTAGGCTTTGAAAAGCGTACCATCTTAAGTGGTATAGCAGAGTATTATCAGCCGGAAGAATTGGTAGGAAAGTTGGTTACGGTTGTAGCGAATTTAGCCCCACGCAAAATTCGTGGCATTGAGAGTCAGGGAATGTTGCTGATGGCCGGGAATGATTTTGGCAAGCTATACAGCGTTGGCCCCGATCAGGATATTGAGCCGGGCAGTGTGGTGAAATAGGTTATTAAGGGATTAGGGAATTAAGAAATTAGGGGGCAATTTCAAGTCCTCGCAAATAATAAATCTCAAATCGTAAATTGCAAATCTCAATTTACAAACTGGTCTCATAGTTCAATGGATAGAATAGATGTTTCCTAAACATTTGATGTGAGTTCGATTCTCGCTGAGACTACAAATTTAATATTACTACGCGGATACCAGGTGGTTTAGCGTTTAACGCTTAACTAAATTTATGTTGTTAAACAATTCTTAAGTGCTATTCAACTCATTCGAATTTCTGATTTTTTTGCCGCTGGTATTTATACTGTATTGGTTTGCTTTTAATAAATCATTACGCTTGCAAAATGGACTGATACTGCTGGTGAGCTATTGTTTTTACGGATGGTGGAGCTGGAAGTTTTTAGGTTTATTAGTACTCAGCACATTATTGGATTATTGTTATGGATTTGGCGTGGCAGCTCATAATAAGAGAAAAGCTAAATTGTTTCTTTGGCTAAGTATTCTGAATAATCTGGGAATACTTTTTATTTTTAAATACTATAATTTTTTTATCGAACAGTTTCAAATCTGTTGCACGCTTATTGGTGTTAACATTGATCCGCTTGTATTAAATATTATTATTCCAATAGGCATCTCTTTCTACACGTTTCATGGAATGTCATACGTATTTGATATTTACAGAGGAGTACAAAAACCTGTAAAGAGCATCATTGATTACGGTGTTTTTGTCAGCTTTTTCCCTCTTTTGGTAGCTGGTCCCATTGAACGGGCAAACCATTTGCTTCCCCAGGTTCAAAAAGAACGTAAATTTGATTACACACAGGCTAGAGACGGTTGCAGGCTCATCCTTTGGGGAATGTTTAAAAAAGTTGTGATAGCGGATAGTTTGGCCGTTATAGTAAACAATATTTTTGAAAACTATGAACATCAGGATGCCATGGTGCTAATGCTTGGAGCGGTAGCGTTTAGTTTTCAGATTTATGGCGATTTTAGTGGATATTCAGATATCGCGTTGGGAACAGCAAAACTAATGGGTTTTGAGCTCCTCAGTAATTTCAAATTTCCTTATTTCTCAAGAGATATTGCTGAGTTTTGGCGTAGGTGGCATATCTCGCTATCTTCATGGTTTCGTGATTATTTATACATTCCAATCGGAGGATCCCAAAATGGTAAAGCAAAAGCAATTCTGAATATTTGGATTGTGTTTTTGGTAAGTGGGTTTTGGCATGGAGCGAGTTGGAATTTTATTGTATGGGGATGTATACATGCTGTAGGCTTTATTCCACTATTCATCATTGGTTCCAACAGAAAACACGTTGCAGAAATTGTTGGCTTCAACAAAAAGGTTCCGGGCATCAGAGAAGTTTGGCAAATGCTCGCAACGTTTACGTTTGTGACCGTAGCATGGATTTTTTTCAGAGCCAAAAGCCTTCAGGCAGCAATGGACTATATTACCAGAATAGTAAAGAACACAGCAGAAAACCCCGGTCAGTTTTTACATTTTCCAGCTAAAGGAAATTTGGCATTTGTATTTATTGCACCGTTGATATGCATTGATTGGTGGTTAAGGAATAATGAAAGACAACTGAGAATGCCCGATAATATTATTGTGCGTTATTTGCTGTATTTGATATTCATTATTGTAACGTATCTTTTTCTGGGTGAAACAGCAACATCCTTTATTTACTTTCAGTTTTGATGAAAAAATTTGGCACAAAAATAGTAGTCATATTTTTACCGGTTATATTCTTTTTGCTGGTGATGGAGCTATATATATCAAGCGAACTGGCGAAAGGTAAGCGATATTATTTGCAAGCCGATTGGCATGATCTCAGGAACCATCATTCTGATGTGTTATTTATAGGGAACAGCAGGATGCGGAACCATATCAACCCAGGTATTATAGACGAAGCAACAGGAAAAAAGGCTGAAATCATTGGGCAGGATGGACAGGATATGCACTTTATGTGGCTCAAATTTAAAGAGTATGAAAGAAACAATAAAAGGCCAGAAGTAATATTTCTGCAATTTGATCCCTTTTTCCTCAATGAATGCAAGGATTTGTTTGGATTTGATAATTACAGAACGGGATTCTATATGAACAGAATTGACTTTACAAGTCTGCATCAGCGAATTGGATATTTGTGGTTCTATGAATATTTACCATTGGCGGCAATCGACATTTATCTGTTTATAAGAGTGTTATTTAGTTTGACGATCCCGGCAGATCAAGGTTTTGAATATGCACGTGGTTCACAGATAATACAGAGAAAATGGGAAGGACGATGGGATGTTTATCCGCAAATAGAAGTGAAAACAGAGTCGGTATCTAATTATTTAGACTCATTTGCTATTTACTGCAAGCAGCATAATATTCAACTGAATGCCATTTACACACCACAATCTTATCCCTCCTATAAAGAGGTAAAAAATGTAAAGGCTTTAGGCCACATGATCATGTTAATCAATAGAAAGTATGCTATTAACATGATCTTTAACAATTATAATTCACCACAATATAACGACTCTACTCTTTTCCATAATCATATGCATCTCAACCAAAAAGGAGTAAATGTTTTTATGAAACAATTTTTGGATTCAACAATTTTAGGAATGCGAACAATAGGTAGAGAATAATTGTTAACGGCTTAAGTAATTCAAGAATGAAGTGTTTGATTGTCGCTAAGAATATTACTTAAGACAGCTTTTACGGCCATCGTTGCAAGCTCATGTTTTGCAGGAATCAAAAACACCTGTCCGTGTTTAAGCTTGCGTATATAAGCAATCATTTTTTTGGGTGGTGTAATGGCATCATCTTTACCTGCAATAAGTATCGTTCGAATCTCATGTTTATTCAGCATTGTGGCAAAAGAAGAAAAATTGGTTCTTAATTTACGCTGAGCAAACCATGTTTTAAATACTTTTTCTAAACGCTCCGGCTTACCAATAAATTTAGAAGTAAAAATAAAGATGGAACGATTTAAGATGCGTGCCTTATTCAATCTTCTTACCCAACCCATCAGCGCCCGATTGTTGCGCACAAAGTATCGGAAGGTCCATAAACCAAGAGGGTTATTAGTAGTAAAGTCCAGAAAACGGTTAAAAGAAAATGTTGGTGGGGAAAGCAAAATAAAATAATTGATACGGGAAGGAAAACTGCGCACCAACGCTCTTGCCATCCGTGCTCCCATACTAAAAGAGCACACTGAAAACCGTGAGGTTTCAATATGTTCCTGGCGTTGAATACCCACCACAATCATTTTCATATCGTATTCGGTAAAATCTTCCGGCTCGCACCATTCTGATTGTCCGTGCCAGAAAAAATCAATGGCAATCACTGTAAATTGTTCGGAGAGTACATCTTCAAAATACAGAAATTCTGCAGAGGTTTGGTTATACCCATGAAAGGCCACCAATATCTCGGTACCATTCCCGTAGCGGTGATAGGAAACAGGAGAGTTTTTGTAATAAAAGAGACGGGCCGCATTCATATGCTAAAGATAGTAGTTTTTGTACATGAAGGCCAAAAGAGAAGTTAAAGAAAGACGTGAAGAAGACTAGAGAAATACTTAGTGTCTTTTCCTACCTTAAATTTTTCGTGTCTTCGTGTACAAAAATTGTCACACCAAGTTCATCTAGGTGCTGAGATGTTTATTAGAAATTCTGTTGATTTTCGCGGGGCTTCGATGAACTCAGCCTGACAGGAAACTAGAGCTGCAAGTTTAGCTTCTCACAGGTTTTTTCGGAGGCCAGTTGTTCGGCTTTTTTCTTAGACAGGTGCTCGGCAGAGCCGTATTCTTCACCGTCAATTTTTACGCGTACTTTGTAAATTTTTTGCTTACGGGTTATTTCTTCATCGCTTTCAAAATCGATGACTTTATTGTTTTTCTGTACCCACTCAATCAATTTACCCTTAAAGTTTTTCTCAGTAAATTCGAGTTTGTCAACATCAATATGTGTGAGGAGTTTTTTCTTGATGAATGCCTTGGCACCAAAAAATCCTTTATCGAGGAAAATGGCACCGATAAACGCTTCCAATGCATTTCCAAAAATACTACCCTTTATATTTTGTCCTACAGCACGCCTGTCGTATGCTACAATCTCGTTTAAGCCAATTTTCATTGCAAGGTCGTTCAAACTCTCGCGACTCACAATTTTGGAGCGCATTTCGGTTAAAAAGCCTTCATCCTTAAATGGAAAACGGTTAAAAAGCATGTCGGCAATAATGGTATTCAATACAGAATCACCTAAGTATTCCAGACGTTCATTGCTGTTTCGCGAACCATTTTGGTGAATGGTGCTCGACATCGAATGATGACGTAAAGCCTGTAAATAGCAATCAAAATTAACGGGGAAAGTCCCTGAAATTTTGGCAACCTTACGGTATACGGCTTTGTGTTCAGAAAAATAGGAAAAGTAAATGCCGGATAGCAGGGGCAGCATCAAAGCAACAAGATTATAGTTTACGGAAAATCACAGTGGCATTGTGCCCGCCAAAACCAAAGGTATTACTCAATGCAGCATTAATAGTACGAGGTTGTGCTGTATTAAAGGTCAGGTTTAAACGTGGATCAATGTTTTCATCATCCGTAAAATGGTTGATGGTAGGCGGAGCTATGTTGTGTTGCATAGCCAGGATAGTAGCAATAGCTTCAATAGCACCTGCACCTCCTAATAAATGCCCGGTCATTGATTTGGATGAGCTGATGTTTAGGTTGTAAGCATGTTCTCCGAATACCGCAGTGATGGCTTTCAGTTCAGCCACATCTCCGAGTGGAGTAGATGTTCCGTGAACATTGATATAATCAATATCAGTAGGAACCATTCCTGCATCTTCCAATGCCCAGTTCAATACATTGATAACACCTAATCCTTCCGGATGTGGAGCCGTCATATGATAAGCATCAGCACTCATGCCACATCCTGCAATTTCGCAGTAAATTTTGGCACCACGTGCTACAGCATGATCGTAATCTTCAAGAATAATTGCTCCGGAACCTTCACCTAGTACAAAACCATCACGGTCTTTGTCAAACGGGCGGGAAGCAGTTTGTGGATCATCATTACGTTCCGACAAGGCCTTCATATTGCTGAATCCACCCATTGCAGGTTCATTCACGCAAGCTTCCGAACCACCGGTAACGATGATATCTGCTTTTCCAAGCTTAATGTAAGTATAGGCATCAATCATCGCATTATTGGATGATGCACACGCTGATACAGTGGTGTAGTTAGGTCCACCAAACCCGTATTTAATACTGATAAGGCCTGAAGCAATATCAGCAATCATTTTGGTAATGAAAAACGGTGAGAAACGGGGAGTTCCGTCACCTCTTGCATATTCTACCGATTCCTTGAAAAAGCTGGTTAACCCACCAATTCCTGAACCCCAGATGACACCAACACGAGACTTGTTGATCTTATCCAGATCTAGACTTGAATCCTTTATTGCTTCCTCACAGGTAACCATGGCAAAATGGGTAAATCTATCCATTTTACGGGCTTCTTTGCGGTCAATAAAATCTTCAATGTTAAAGTTCTTTACCTCGCAGGCAAACTTTGTTTTGAATTTGGAAGTGTCAAATTGGGTGATGGGAGCGGCCCCACTCACCCCATTCGACAAACCATTCCAGTACTCTTGAACATTGTTACCAATGGGCGTTAAAGCCCCAAGGCCTGTAACAACTACTCTTCTGGATGTCATGCAAATTTTTTTGTTTAGTGCTAAGAATTAGCCTTTTACGTTTTGCTCAATGTAAGTGATGGCTTGGCCAACAGTACCGATTTTTTCAGCTTGGTCGTCTGGAATTGCAATGTTGAATTCTTTTTCGAACTCCATAATCAATTCTACCGTATCCAATGAATCGGCACCTAAATCATTTGTGAAATTAGCTTCGTTGGTAATTTCACTTTCTTCAACACCAAGTTTATCCATGATGATGTTTTTTACTCTTGCTGCTACGTCAGACATTGTATTGTATTTTAGTTTTGAATGTGCAAATAAAAGATATTTTTAATCAAAACAGCAAATTTTAAATTTTACGGTATGTTAAGGCAAAAAACATATGACTACACTACTTTGCCACAGGTAAATAGAGAATTTGAAAGCAGGTTAAAATTCTGTGTGTTTAAAGCACATACGGATGAGGTTTGCCGTGGGTAATTGCGTATTGTTGTGGGAGCATTTGTATCGGCATTTATGAAGAAGGTTTTTCTTGATATCGGGTTTGATTATGATTTTTTACTGTTGGGTATTGTTTCGCAGGAAAAGGCCCATCGGTTAGTATGGTTTATTAATAAGGAACTTTCATATCATTTTGTCCATGATGGGGAACTTACCATGTATGAAGAAGAAGAACCGGTAAGTGCATATACGAAGTATGCTTTTACTGATGAAATCAATCACCTGGAGTTCTTTATTATAGAAAACAAGGATGAAACGTCATATCTGATTCCGGAATTGAGACAAGTTGATTTTTTTATGATGATTAAGGGAGCCCTTGACTTTCTGGATGTGAAGACCCTTATAACAAACATGAAACCTATTGAACCTATTCAATTGATTACAGAGATTGACCATCAAAAACTAAGATCAAAACAAAACTTAATATTTTAGAAAATTGTTAGTGTATAGGATACACACATTTAAAAGAGATGAAAACAAACGGATTTAATAGAACCAAGATTGTTGCCACCATTGGTCCGGCAACATCCAGTTATGAAATGTTAAAGGCCATTATTGATGAAGGCGTAGATGTGTGCAGGCTGAATTTTTCACATGGCAGTTATGATGACCACCGCCAAGTTGTAGAGAATATCCGTAAGGTAAATGAGGATACACAATCCTATACTTCCATATTGCTAGATTTACAAGGACCCAAGCTACGTGTGGGCGAAATGGAAAATGGAAAAGTAGAATTGATAACAGGCAGCACAATTACTGTAACCACTACAGAAATGGTTAGCACCGCCTCAAGAGTATATGTGAAATTCCCCCATTTGGCTAAGGATATCAAACCGGGTGAACGTATTTTATTGGATGACGGAAAGCTGGAACTGGAAGCGATAAGCACTGACGAGGATACCGAAATTAAATGTCTCGTAAAATTCGGAGGTGTATTGTCATCCCGTAAAGGATTTAATTTACCGGATACCAAATTATCCATTCCGGCAATGACGGAAAAAGACAGAGCCGATTTGGAGTTTGGGTTGGAAATGAAAGTAGATTGGATTGGTTTATCATTTGTACGCAAGGCCGAAGATATTACCGAGCTGAAAAACATCATCGAAGCACACGAATGGAAACCACGTGTAGTAGCTAAGATTGAAAAACCAGAAGCAATGGATAACATTGATGAAATTATTGCAGCTACAGATGCTGTGATGGTAGCACGTGGAGATTTGGGCGTAGAGATGCCCATGGAACAGGTTCCGGTTATTCAGAAACGTATTGTGAAAAAATGTATTGAGGCTGGTAAACCGGTAATTATTGCTACCCAAATGATGGAAAGCATGATTACCAGTCCATCACCAACCCGTGCAGAAGTTAATGATATTGCCAATGCTGTAATGGATGGTGCTGATGCGGTTATGCTAAGTGCTGAAACATCTGTGGGTGCCTATCCAATTTTAGCTGTGCACAATATGCAAAAAACAGTTGCCGAAGCAGAGAAGACAAACGCACCCTATTATAAAGGCAAGCGTCCAACAGACGATTCTCCATCATTCTTAAGTGATGAAATTTGTTTTACGGCTGTTCGTATTTCCGACCACTTGAAAGCACAGGCAATTGTGAGCATGACGTTCTCGGGATATACTGCCTATAAAATATCATCCTTCCGCCCCAAGGCATTGATTTATATTTTTACCGGAAACACGCGTTTAATTAATACACTAAGTTTGGTTTGGGGTGTGCGTGCGTTTTATTACAAAGGATTTGACAGCACAGATCAAACGATGCTGGAGGTAAATGCTATTTTGAAAGACAAAGGGTTAGTGAAAAAGGGAGACTTGGTTATCAATACAGCTAGTATGCCGATTAAGGAACGCTCTAAGACCAATGCAATTAAGATTACTGAAATAGATTAGATCCCCGATGCCGGATACGGAAGGACTTCGGATCTTAGATAGGTGATTTCGGATTGAGAGGATTTGTGATGAGGAAAAGTTGCCGGAACTCCACGAAGTGGAAAGGCCGAAGGCAACTTGTATGGTGGTTGAGCGTTACAATACCTATCGGTAAGAAACCTAAGTTTTGCCTTCCCACTCATTGTAAAACTGAGTGAGGTATTGTTCCATGAACTGATGGCGTTGAGTGGCCAATTGTTTACCTGTTTTGGTATTCATCAGATCTTTGAGCAATAACAATTTTTCGTAAAAGTGATTGATTGTTGGAGCGTTACTGGTTTTGTATTCCTCTTTGCTCATATTGAGATTGGGTTTGATTTCCGGGTTATGCAATTCCCTGTTTTTAAACCCGCCATAATTAAAAGCCCGGGCAACACCAATGGCTCCAATAGCATCCAGTCTATCGGCATCTTGCACAACATCCAGTTCGGCTGTACGCTGCGCAGGTTGTTCTTTACCTTCTTTAAAAGAAATATTTCGGATGATATAAACAACCTGATTGATAGTTGTAATGTCGAGCGCTAAAGATTGTAAAAAGGTTGTTGCTTTTTGAGGCCCTATTTCTTCATCACCATCATTAAATTTGGAGTCGGCAATATCGTGAAGTAAAGCTCCCAGTTCAACCACAAGTATGTTTGCATGCTCTTGTTGTGCAATGGTTTTAGAGCTTTTCCATACACGCTCAATGTGAAACCAGTCGTGACCACCTTCAGCTTGGGCTAATTCTTGTTTTACGTAAGCTATGGTACGCTCAATAATTTCGAAAGGTGTTAACATCAATTATGAACATGCAATTTTATTGACACGGTTCAGGTGACGACCACCTTCAAACTGCGCGGTTAAAAAAGCAGTTACAATTTTTTTTGCGAGTTCAATATCGACAAAACGTGCGGGTAAGCATAAAACGTTTGCATTGTTGTGTTGGCGGGCAAGGGTTCCTAGCTCTTCATTCCAGCATAATGCTGCGCGGATTCCCTGGTGTTTGTTGGCAGTAATGGCCACACCGTTTCCGCTTCCGCAAATCAAAATGCCCAATTCATTTTCACCCTTTTCAACTGAAGTTGCCAAAGGATGTGCATGGTCAGGGTAGTCAACAGATGCTTCTGATGATGGTCCGAAATCAGCTACTTCATGGCCTTGAGCCGCGAGCATTTCGGTAATCACTTGTTTGTAGGTAAATCCGGCATGATCGCCTCCAATTGCTATTTTCATATACTGAACGATTTATTTATTTTTTCCTTTTTCAACAGCCCGTGCTACAAAAATACTCAATTCATACAATCCGTAAAGAGGTACAAACATCATTACCTGACTGGCCACATCGGGAGATGGGGTAAGTATTCCGGATAAGATAAGGATAATCACAACAGCGTAGCGTCTGTTTTTACGCATCCAGGCACTGCCTATCAATCCGATTTTGCTTAAGAAATATACCAGAATGGGCATTTCAAAAATAAGCCCTGTGGCAAAGGTAAGTGTGGAGATAAAAGAGACATACGACTCGAGGT
Source organism: Bacteroidota bacterium (assembly GCA_040386055.1). Classification (GTDB taxonomy): domain Bacteria; phylum Bacteroidota; class Bacteroidia; order UKL13-3; family UKL13-3; genus UKL13-3. The sequence continues at coordinate 14,761 of JAZKGH010000143.1, read as the reverse complement.
TGATTTCATTGCTCACCGATTCACTCACTTTGTAGGAACCCAAAAAGTTGATGGAAAGTGGCGACAGGAAAAAGTATCCGAATGAGATTCCTGCAAAAAACAATAGCGAACTAAAAAACACGAGCCCTTTGGCGTAATTTTTTTCTTTGGTATTTAAAGCAGGTTTGATAAAACGCCAGAACTCCCATAAAATGTAAGGGAATGCCATGATGATTCCTGAAATGAAAGCAATGAATAAATGTTGCGTGAACTGGCCCGACATGCTGATGTTGGACAATACAAACCCCATTTCTTTCACACAGTATGTATCACTTCCCGTTAAACGGAATGACCAGTCGCATAGCAGCCGGTAAGTCCAGAAATCAACACGGGTGGGACCGAACAGGACAACATCGAACAAAATATATTTGTTTACGAATGCAACAACGGCCATTGCAACGATAGCAATAGCCGAGCGAAACAAATGTCCGCGTAGTGCATCAATATGATCGAAAAAGGACATTTCTTTTTCGAGTTCCAATGGGTTTTCGTCTAACTGATCAAGTGCCATAAATAGTGGAGCGAAAATAACATTTATGTGTCCGAATGAAAGCAGTAAATATTATTTATTCAAAATGAGCCATTCATGTAATTGCGGATTGGGTTAAGGAATATTAAGGAAACAGGAATCGTTTAGCATAGTTACATTTGAGAAATATGAGAAAAGTAATTGTATACATAGCGGCCAGCGTGGATGGCTATATTGCCCGCCCTGATGGTAATATTGACTGGCTTTCGATGGTAGAGACTCCCGGAGAGGATTATGGCTATCAAGCCTTCACTGAAACAATTGATACGGTTATCATGGGACGTAAGACCTATGAGAAAGTTCTTTCATTTGGTATTCCCTATCCTCATACCGATAAGCAGAACTACATTATTACACAAACTCTTTCGCAATCAACCGATAAGAACATTCAATTTTATGCAGGTGATTTAACCGCATTGATAACACAGCTCAAACAACAAGAAGGAAAAAACATTTTCATTGACGGAGGTGCTCAGCTGGTGCATTCGCTTTTGGAATTTGGGCTGATAGATGAAATCATTGTTTCAACGGTTCCTGTAATGCTTGGCGGAGGAATTCGTTTATTTAGAGAAGGACTTCCAGAACAAAAGCTAAAACTTATGCAGGTACAATCCTTTAAAAGCGGATTGGTTCAGGTACATTATACAAAGCTGTAAACAACACTTGAAAAATAGCTGAAATTTTGTTTTAATTGCCCCATGTTATCAAAAAATATATGAAAAAAATAATAGTCGCATTTACATTTCTACTGGCAGCAGTATGCAGCATTTCTGTTCAGGCAAAAAAACCAAAATTGGAAAAAGGGTTATATGCCGAAATTCAAACAAGTAAAGGAACAATTTTGATCAAACTTGAGTTTGAGAAAACTCCGTTAACCGTTGCCAATTTTGTTGGTTTAGCTGAAGGCAAAATTAAAAACTCAGCAAAGGCTGAAGGTGTTCCGTTTTATGACGGACTTAAGTTTCACCGTGTGATTGCTAATTTTATGATTCAAGGTGGCGATCCTATGGGCAATGGATCCGGAGGTCCGGGTTATTCGTTTAAAGATGAGTTCTTACCGGAGTTGAGGTTTACAGGTGCGGGTATTTTAGCCATGGCTAATTCTGGTCCGGCAACCAATGGCAGCCAGTTTTTTATCACACATAAAGAAACATCATGGTTGAATGATCGTCATACTATTTTTGGTCATGTGATTTCGGGACAAGAAGTTGTAAACGCAATTGCGCAGGATGATGTTATCCAAAAGATAAAGATTATCCGCAAAGGCCGTCCTGCAAAAAAATTCAAAGCAGAAAAAGTATTCGAAGAGCTAAGAAAGAAGTAGTATCACTCTTTTGCAATAGCACGTACTTTTAAGATGTGTGCAACGAATAGTGGAGAGTGTTTGACTTGATAAACATAAGAACTATCGGATATGAAAAGAACACTAGTATTACTGCTCGGAGGCTTGCTATGTGCAGGTCATGTGCACACACAAACAGCAATTAAGTTTATTGATGCTAACAACATAAAAGCCAAAATTACCAATTCGGGACCATTGTTTTGGGATGGAACCAATTCAGCTTTTTTTGTTCCTAAAACAGGAACAAAAAGCACAATTTTTGCAGCTTCCCCATGGATTGGAGGATTGTACAACGGAGAGCTGCATTTGATGGCAGAAACGTATAAGCAAAATGGAAAGGACTTACAGCCGGGTCCGGTTAATACAGTATATCAGCCAAGCCATCTTACCTATTGGGATCGTATCTGGAGTGTTACAAAAATTCAGATTGAGGCATTTAAAGAAGCCGTTCAATTGGGCCAAACACCGGATCTTATTAAGTATCGTGATGTGTATGAATGGCCTGCAAGAGGAAATGTAATCGGAGGGGATACCACAAGAGAATATGCTCCCTTTATGGATGCTAATAATGATCATTTGTATGACCCATTAGATGGGGATTACCCTTTGATTAAAGGTGACCAATGTATGTATGTAATCATGAATGATGATTTTGTGCATACTGAGTCAACAGGAAAACCCTTGAAGTTTGAAATTCACCGTATGGTGTATGCATATGCTATACCCAGCTCTTTAAGCAATACCTTGTTTGTGGATTATAAGGTGATTAATAAATCGACCTATATTTACGATTCATTATTGTTCTCTTCCTTTGTAGATTTTGATTTAGGAAATTATATTGATGATTATGTTGGAACAGACACATCGCGAAACATGATTTATGCATTTAACGGAGATGCCAATGATGAAAATGCGATGGGTTATGGTACAACTCCACCAGCTCAGGCTTGTGTTATATTAAATCACAAATTGATGTCGAGCATGTATTACAATAACACGTTTGCTCACATAAACGGTAACCCTGCTGTGGCAACAGATTATTATAATTACATGCAAGGTAAATGGAAAAATGGTGCATCTAAACATGCAGGAGATTCAGGCTTTGCGGTAGGTTCTCCGGTAACTGTGTTTTCATATGGTGGAGATCCATGTGCTAATACGGGATGGTGGGAAGGCTCTGCATCTATAATGCCTGGTGATAGAAGAATTTTAGCAACAATAGAATCAAGAACATTATTACCGGAGCAATCTTTGGAGGTAAGTATGGCATTTGTGTATGCACGTGCTACGAGTGGAGACAATATTGCATCCGTGTGTGCATTGAAGAGTGCTGTTGATTCGGTTACAGCATGGTATAAAAACGGAGGACCAACGACTGGTGTCTCAGAAGCAAAACAACAGCTGACATTCACCTTGTATCCGAACCCTGCAAAACAATCCGTGGCAATTGAAGGCATTGATTTAAAAGGAACAGCTGTTGCTATCTATGATATTACGGGTAAACAATTGAAATCACTTTCGATGCCGGTTTCCGAAAATATTTCAGTTAGTGATTTAAGCGCAGGAATCTATCTGGTTTGTGTTTCGTCTGAAAAAGGAATCGCAACCAAACGCCTGATAATTGAGTAATAACATTTAGCCATTACTTATTTTCTCAATGCTCATAGCATAAGGTTAAACCCCATGCTATGAGCATTGACCGGTTGTTATCCATGAAATAAAGGACTTACAATTTTGCACCCACAACCAAAGTTGATTTGGCTTTCACCACATCCCCATTAAGATTAAACGCTTCAAAATAATAAAGGTAAATTCCGATGAGAGCTTTCTCTCCGCTATTTGTAAATCCGTCCCAGCCAAATGAACCGGTTGTTCCTAATACTTCATTACGCAATAAGTGTTTGATCATCATACCAGCAGCATTGTAGATGTATACGTTACCCACATAACCGGGTTCCGGGAGTGAATATGAAAAGGTAATATTATCGTTGAACCCATCTCCATCAGGTGAAAAAACTTCCGGGTCAATGCGCAATACACCTATTCCCTTTGGGTCTTTCGCGTACTGCGAATTTTGATAAGTGGGTGTTCCGAATCCGGAAGTTGACGAAGCAGAAGTCCAGTTGCTTTCATCTGTGGTGGGTCGGTTAAAGTCTATGCGTTCTAAGCTTACACCATCTTTTGTATCGAGCAAAGCAAAGTGCATCTTATCTGTATAATCAAATTGATCCAATCTTTTTCCTGAGGCATTTAACAGAATGCAACTTCCGGCATCATTCGGATAGGATGGAAGATTGCTTTGAATGATATGTTTGGGTTGAGGAGTAAAATAGCTGGATTGTAAGGAGGATGAACTTTCTGTTATCACTGCATAAGTCTTTGGAAATAATAACCAACCGGTTGAATCAACAGGGTAAAAATCATTGATTTGATTTTGCTCATCAGCATTGGCTAGCCATACATTTTTTAAATCGAGCATTTTGTCGGTACGGTTTACAATTTCTACGAAATCACTTTCGTCTCCTCGCGGGTCAAATAAAATCTCGTTAATAGCAATATCGCCACTATCAGGCGTTTCGGGCATTCCGAAGTCACCATAATTGATTGCTCCGATTGTATTTCCCGCACAATCTTTTATTGAATCAACCAGTAACCGGTAGATGGTTTGGTATTGAAATGAATCATTTGAGGAAAGTTCGACTTTGGTATAGTCGGGAGCTATCAGCTGAATAGTTGAAGGTAAAGAAGGAAGTAAAGCAGATTGATAATGTGTAAGTGCCAATAGGGAAAGAGAATCCATCGGCTCGCTGAATTGCAGCAATAGTTGAGTATGTGATGTTGGATATACCTTGAGGAGTTGCGGTGAACTATTATCAGGATTGTTTTGCTGGGCACTATTTCTAAACCCAGGCGTTCCGCCTTTTGCACTAATGCTTGCAGCAAGGTTTTTATCTCCAGCACACGGATTTTTCGTATCCATCATTTCGAGGCTCCAGCCTCCGTTTTTCTTTACATTATCTTTATAGGCAGCTGATGTATAGGTGAAGTAATGAATTACTTTTCCTGTTTCGTCTGCAAGTGTTAATGCATCTGCATCATTACCAAGAGAAGGAAATCCACTCATACCGATAACGTTTGAGATAGCCGTAAACTTTCCAATATTTGGAATGGTGGTGAGTACTACAAAACTATCCGGTTGTATGATAATTGAAGGGAATGTTGCGGTTGATAAACCATCTGAAAGCATCCAGCCCTCAAGTGAAATAAACTTGTGAGAGCGGTTGTACAATTCGATGTATTCAGCATTGGGCAATAGTATCGAGGGATCAGGATCTGCCATTATTTCTGTAATCAGCACATCATGCTGACGGGCTCTTTCCGGAACAAAAAAAGTGAACGAAAGGGATGTTGGCAGCATCTGGTTTCCGCTGCAATCGTTTGCATTGCTAATAGAGAGTAATTCAGTTTCGTTTTTAATTAATGACGATACCAACTGAAGTATAAGTGTATCGTGTGAGAGCGAAACAGACTTGTTAAGTACAGTGTTTCCGTTAAGAAGAATGTTTGATGCAAGAAGAGATAAACTATCCATACGTTCACTGAAAAGCAACAGGAGCGAAAGAGAATCTTTGACAAGGATACTTTGGAGTGTGGGTAAAGAGGTGTCGGGCAATTTACTCCAGTGTGAGTTTTGAGATCCGGGTGTTCCGCCACTTGGATCTTCGCTTGCAGAGAAATTTTGTTTATCTAAACACAGCTGTTGTGGATTGTGCATCTCAAGGGTGAATCCTCCATCCTGTTTAGTTGTGTTATCATACCAACTCAAATCATAATGCATTTGATGAATAACTTTAGCGAGGGCATCTCTTAAAATAAGTTGATCTGAAGAGTTGTTTAGAGAGGGCAAACTGCTGACAGTAACAATATCCCCAAAGGGTTTAAAATCATTAGCCGAGGAACTTGCACACATAATAATGAAGCTATCGGGCTTGATACTAGCATTGCCAAGGATAGCAGTTGTTGTGCCATCGCTCAGGCTCCAACCGGTTAAAGTGATAGTTGTACTTGTGCGGTTAAAAAGTTCTACAAACTCTTTTTCGGGCAATCCAACGGAAGGTGATGGGTCAGGAAAGAATTCAGAAATAACAATATCATTTTCCGCAGCATTATAGTGGTCATAAGTAAATGCTATTATTTGTTCAGTAAGAGTGTTGCCATTTTTATCGGCAATGTTTGAAGCGAGAAGTTCATACGATTGATTCGTGAGTGGTTTGTTCAATTCCAGGATAAGACGGTTTGTTTTTCCAGCTTCAAAGTCAATATTTACTGGCGATCCGATGCCATTGTTGATGTTATAGTTAAGAAGTGTTAACGCGGATTCCGGATGAACATCTTCAGAAAACACCAATCGCAATTGCGTTGATGAAAGAATGAAAAGAGAATCAACGTCAGGTGGTTTGTTGTCAATAATTTTTGGTCCGGCATACATGTCATCAAAGAAATAGTTGGATGCATTGCTTGTTGTATATCGAACCATTATCCCGGCATATCCATCGTTTACTAATTCTGAATCTGTACCCGTTCCTTCTAATACAAAGGAATAACCACCCGTTGTGTCAGAGAATAATTCCCAATTTCCGGCAGTATCTCTGTAAACCTTAAGTCTGATGGCATTGATACTTTTGCTAACGGTGGCCGGTCGCCCGGCAATGATACGTGTGCGTGTTGATCCCTTTTGTTTATAAAGTGTAATAGAATCGGAGCTTCCTGTAACACCACCGAATTGAATATAATAACCATTTACACTTCCTTTTACATTGGGTCCGTCACTACTTAAATAGTAACGGCAAAAATTGGATGTACTCGGACTCAGGTTAAATTTCACCCAACATTGCCATTCCATTTCGGAAGAATAAACAACCGAAGTTGCAAGTGAAATATCTTTTGAGGTCGAACCTTTGCTTTGAAGCTGAAAGGTTGCATTCACTTGAAAAAGGCTGTCATCACCTATCCATGTTGGGTTGGTAGAAAAGTCTCCATCCGAAAATTGATCGGAGGTTTGCGCATGGCAACAATATACCGCAAACAGCAGCATGATTGCATAAAGGGGTTTATTAATCATAAGACATCGGAAAATTAGAAAAATTTATGAAAAGGTCAAAACAAAAAAATAGCCTCACAGTTCTGCAAGGCTATTTTTTATCGTGTAAGCATATTATTTACTCAAGTACATACTCTTCTCTTTCATCCATTGACGGAAGATAGGGTCATGTAAGTCTTTGATAAATCTGATGGCTTCACCGGTTGATTTCATTTCAGGTCCCAATTCTTTATTTACACCTTCAAATTTATTGAAGGAGAAAACAGGTTCCTTAATAGCGTATCCTTCAAGCTTGCGCTCAAATGTGAAGTCCTTTAATTTGTTAGCCCCCAACATTATTTTGGTTGCGATATTGATATACGGAATCTGGTATGCTTTGGCAATAAAGGGTACTGTACGTGAGGCGCGCGGGTTCGCTTCGATCACGTACACCTTTTCGTTTTTGATGGCAAACTGAATGTTCAACAATCCGATAATGCTCATGCTCTTGGCAAGTTTGATGGCATAATCTTCCATTTGTTGTTTTACTCTTTCACTTAAACTGAACGGTGGCAATACTGCGTTTGAATCACCCGAGTGAATACCGGCCGGTTCAATATGTTCCATCATACCAATGATATGAACATCTTCACCATCACAAATTACATCTACTTCGGCTTCTTCTGCTCTATCCAGGAAGTGATCGATCAATACGCGGTTACCGGGCAAATCACCCAGCAAGCTTATTACAGCATTCTCAAGGTCTTCATCGTTGATTACAATTTTCATTCCTTGGCCACCCAATACATAACTTGGCCGCACCAATACCGGATAACCTACTTCTTTAGCTACCTCAATGGCTTCATCTGCATCTTCTGCTACTCCATATTGCGGGTATGGAATATCCAATTGTTTAAGCAAATCAGAGAAAGAACCACGGTCTTCCGAAAGATCCATGCTTTCATAATCGGTACCTATAATTTTAATACCATTTTCTTTCAGCTTTTTGGCGAGCTTCAAGGCTGTTTGTCCGCCCAGCTGTACAATTACACCTTCCGGTTTTTCGTATTCAATAATGTCC
>JAZKGH010000143.1:0-6680 GCA_040386055.1 Bacteroidota bacterium | reverse complement strand
TCGAAGTATAGTTTATCAGCCATGTCAAAATCTGTTGAAACCGTTTCAGGGTTACAGTTTAGCATGATGGCCTCGTATCCGCACTCTTTAGCGGCAAGCAATCCGTGTACACAGCTATAGTCAAACTCAATACCTTGTCCGATGCGGTTCGGTCCTGAACCCAATACCACAATCTTCTTTTTATCACTTACTACACTTTCGTTAGCACCATCATATGTTGAATAAAAGTAGTTGGTTGGCGAAGGGAACTCGGCAGCGCAAGTATCCACGGTTTTGTACGTGCGTATAATATTCATGCTTTTACGCAGGGTGCGCACCTGTTCTTCTGTTGTGTCTGCTCCCAGCAACCATGCAATTTGCACATCACTGTAGCCTTTTTGTTTCAATTCCAACATCAATTCGCTTGGCATATTGTTGAGGTTGAAACGTCTGGTATCTGTTTCCACACGTACCATATCATTGATTTGCGTAAGGAACCAACGATCTATTTTGGTTATTTTTTCGACAGATGAAATAGGCACACCTAAACTCAAGGCGTCTTTTACAGCAAACAAACGATCCCAACTTGGATTTTTGAGTTTGTCTATAATCTCCTCCAGATTGCGGCTTTGGTAACCATCTGCTCCTAATCCGTTGCGTTTAATCTCGAGGGATTGACAAGCTTTTTGCAGGGCCTCTATAAATGTGCGCCCGATTCCCATTACCTCACCTACGGATTTCATCTGTAAGCCTAATGTTGTATCTGCTCCTTTAAATTTATCGAAGTTGAAGCGTGGTATTTTAACAATTACGTAGTCAATAGCCGGTTCGAAATAGGCCGAAGTTGTTTTAGTTACCGGATTTTTTAACTCATCCAATGTATAACCAATGGCCAGTTTCGAAGCAATTTTAGCAATTGGATATCCTGTAGCTTTTGAAGCCAAAGCGGAAGAGCGCGATACACGTGGGTTGATCTCAATAGCAATGATGTCTTCGTTTTCAGGGTTTACAGAGAACTGAACATTACAACCTCCGTTAAAGTTACCGATACTGCGCATCATAAGGATGGCCATGTCGCGCATCTTTTGGTAGCAAGTATCGCTCAGTGTCATTGCTGGCGCCACAGTGATAGAATCTCCTGTATGGATCCCCATCGGATCAAAGTTTTCAATTACGCAGATTACAGCAACATTATCGTTTTTATCACGTAACAATTCCAGTTCATATTCTTTCCAGCCAAACACAGCCTTTTCAACCAATACCTCATGGGTTGGTGAAGCAGAAAGTCCACGTTGCAAAGCAGTATCCAGCTCTTCTTTTTTCCAAACAAATCCTCCACCTGTTCCACCAAGTGTAAATGAGGGACGAATAACCAATGGGTAGCCAATTTCCTGTGCAATTTCTTTTCCTTCTAGAAAGGAGTTTGCTGTACGCGAAGGAGCAACACCCACACCGATGTCAATCATTTTTTGGCGAAATTTTTCGCGGTTTTCTGTCGTTTCAATTGCGGCAGTATCCACACCAATCATACGTACACCATATTTTTCCCAGATACCCAATTCCTCACATTCAATAGCAAGGTTCAAGGCTGTTTGTCCGCCCATGGTAGGTAATACCGCATCAATCTTACGTTCTTGCAAAATCTTCTCAATACTTGCAGGTTCCAATGGCCATAGGTATACATTTTCGGCTGTAACCGGGTCTGTCATAATGGTTGCCGGATTGGAGTTGATGAGCGATACCTCTATTCCTTCTTCTTTCAGTGAACGTGCAGCCTGACTTCCTGAATAGTCAAACTCACAGGCCTGTCCGATGATGATGGGTCCGCTTCCGATGATAAGTACTGATTTAATGCTGCTATCTTTTGGCATGTGTATATATGGATAATCCGATTGTGATTAGAGAGGCTAAAAATTGGGCAAATTTAATCGAATAACTCAAACTACATGAAGAGTTGAAAAATAAATTACGAAGAAGAAAGATCGCTTTGCTAAAAGAGTGAAGACCGCTGCGCTGAAAGAAGAAAGATTTTAAGACTAACGTTTGAGGCTGCCGAAGCGTTGGTCGAGCTTGTAACTCAAATACAGTGAGTAGCTAAAGTCGAGCAGGGAAGATTTAACATCGTAAACAGGTTCCAATCTTGCCGATAGATTCAAGCCATCGGCCAGTGATCTGTTGTATAAAAATCTGACAAAAATCAATTGCCTTGTTGGTTCAGTATAGGCGGGTTTATCTAATGATACAGATGAATAGAGTGCTGTTCCTCTTGGTGCAATCCATTTATCTCCTTGCCAGAAAGAGCCAATGATACCGAACGATCCTTTACGAACAAATACATTTGCGTTTATACCTGATCCTTCCCTGTAAGGAAAATATCCTGAGTTGGTGCTTTCGCGGTATTCTGTTACATAACCATCTATACGCCATTCGTTGATCCATCCTTTTAGACTCACTTGTCCGAGTTGCAAGCCAATTGCACTGTTTACCTGCATTGTCATATTAGAAGTGTCAGTATCAATTTGTCCTCCACTGTGGTGGGCAATAATCTGGCAAGGTATGGCGAGGTAAAGACCGTTGTCTTTTTCAAAGAGTTTTTCGTGAGCAGATATTCCAGATGTAAACTGTTCTTTAAAAGGAGAACCCCGTTCAATAAATTTTTCCCAATTAATCCACACATCCACAAATGACTTTTTTGTTTCAACTTTAAACTGTGCTCCGTTTTCTATTCGGTTGGTAATGGCTGTATTCACATCAAACAACGGTTCAATTAACCTATGTGCCAGTGCACCTTCAAGCATTCCGAATATGAAACTTCCGGCATTGCTTTTACCGAATGTTGTTTTCAAACTAAAGGTGGGAAGGATCTTATTATAACCAGGATTTCCACCAAAATCACTTTGCACAAAAACACCGGCTTGTAACTTTAGATGATCGTTGGGTTGAATAAACAAGGAAGGGTTGAGTTGATACCCGAATAGCGTACGCCCTACTTCAATATCATTAAAGTATTCGGTATTGCGGAGGTAATTAAAATTATTAAAGGTAAGTCCCCACGTATTACTATCGGAAGTATTGAGTGTTATTTTATCACTGATCAGTGCGTTGTCAAGCTGCGCAAATAGTGGTTTTGCAAAGAGCAAAAGCACTAAAGCAAAAACAACCCGCATTCGACAATCCGCATTCCACATTTCCTAAAGTTCCATTGCTGTTGCTACCAATTCTGCAATATCCTTCACTTCAATTTCCTGTTCTTTATCGTAGTGTTTAACACCATCACGCAACATGGTCATGCAAAACGGACAGGCTGCTGCCACTATATTGGGTTGTGTTTCCAGCATATCATCAGCACGCTCCACATTTACTTCCTTGTTACCCACTTCAGCATCTTTAAACATTTGCGCACCACCTGCACCGCAACATAAACCGTTGGCTTTGCTACGTTTCATTTCTACCAATGCCACATCCAGTTTTTCAATCACCTCACGAGGTGCTTCGTATATATTATTAGCTCTGCCTAAGTAGCAACTATCGTGGTAGGTAATCCGTTGTCCTTTGAAAGCACCACCTTTAATGGCAATTTTTCCATCCTTTAACAATTGATTGATGAGAGTGGTATGGTGCAATACGTCATAATTTCCACCAAGCTCGGGGTATTCGTTTTTGAGTGTATTAAAGCAATGCGGACATCCGGTTACAATTTTGGTAACACCATACATATTGAGCGTGGTAATATTTTGCATAGCCATCATCTGAAACAAAAATTCGTTTCCGGCACGTTTGGCAGGATCACCGGTACAGGCTTCTTCTGTTCCCAAAATGGCGAATTTCAATCCTGCGGCATGCAATATTTTAGCAACGGCTTTAGTGATTTTTTGTGCACGTTCATCAAAACTCCCGGCACATCCAACCCAAAATAATATTTCTGCTTGTTCGCCTGCTGCCGCAACTTCGGCCATGGTACGTACCCTGAATTCGCTCATATCCATTTGTATTTGCGGGCAATTTAAGGAAATCCCTTATGGTGGCAAAACGAAATTTTTTCTCAGAATCAGAACCAACATTTGGTATATAACTGATAAGGAGTATTTTTATGCCAGCCATGAAACGATTTGTATTGTTTGTTTTCTCCCTTTCCGTATACAGCTGTTGTTTAGCACAGGTTCATCGGAACTATACCACCTTTTCGGTAGAAAATGGCCTTGCGCAAAATACGGTATGGGAAGTGTTTCAGGATTACAGGGGGTATTTATGGATCAGCACAGCAGATGGTGTGAATCGTTTTGACGGATACAAAATGAAACACTATAAAAGCCATAAGGATGATAGCAATAGCATTGGAGGTGTAACCGGGTTTCATTTTTTGGAAGATAGTAAACAGCAACTTTGGATTGCTTATGATAAGGGTATTGCGGTGTATGACCGAATGAACGACTGCTTTATAAATGTATATCAAACACCGCAGATTGTAAGTAAGGTGGGTGAGGATGGAAAAGGACGGATCTGGTTTTTATCCGGAGAAGAGCGATTGGTTGCTTTTGACAGGGAATCAAAAAAAATAGTGAAACAACTGGTTATTGCTGATGAATCCAAAAACACATTCGGCTCTACGCGCAATGTGGTAAAAATGGGTCATCTTTTTTGTATCGGTGTATCCCAGAAAGAAATTGTTACACTTAACACTGCGAACGATACATATAAGAAGATTTCTGTGCCAGGAGAATACGGTACTTGTTTCGGATACCTTTCAGATACTTCTTTTTTTTCAATGTATCAGCAGTACATTTATACCTACAGGTTTATTGAGGATCGGTTGGTGATGGATACGCGGGTTTTTCCGGAACGAAACCAAAAACAATATTTGTTTACAGGATATACATGGTGGAACAGTAAAATTTATGCCGGTTCTCCTTATGGATTGTTTGTTTTTAATCCCCGCACCTTTGCTATAGAAAGTCACACAGATAATTTTTCAAATACCAATGAAGCATCCTATTACTATATACAATCCCTAAACACAGATCGTAGCGGTAATTTGTACCTGTGCACCAATGGGGGAGGAATCAAAGTATGGTCGCCCTACAAAAACAAATTTGAACACTACCGCACAAAGGATGAAAAAACCAATATGGTAAAAGCGATTGCTCCTCTTCCGGAGGGAAAAATTGCTGCGGGTTTATATGGGGAAGGACTTGTTATTTTTAATAAAGACGGTACTTATAAAATAAAGAAATTTGTAGAAAAGAATGAAATTTCAGGAGTGTTGGCAGTTACATTATATGCACAAGATAAGCTGCTCCTAACCAATGATAATGAGTTTATTTTATACGATTATCAAAAGGATAAGGAGCTGATGAGGAAAAACATGATCGGGTTATCTTATCCCTTTTTCTCCCTTCAACCCGATAAAAATTATCTCACCTGTTATATCCGGAATGACACAAATATTCTTGCACGGTTTTCTGCTCCTCAGGTCATAAAGGATATTATAAGCGTACCAAATGTTCAGTTAAGTTGTGTGCTAAAACTATCGGAAGGAAAGTACCTCGTGGGATCCGACAAAAGGTTGTTGATCTGCGATGAACATGCACAAACAATCAGCAATACAAACATTCAGGTTTTTGTAAAATCAATTTGCAAAACGCAGAAAGGAAGAATATTCGTGGGCACGATCGAGGGCTTGTTTGAGGTGAATTCGAAAGCTGAAATTCTGGGTAAGTATGATGTGTCGAATGGGCTTCCTGATGATTTTATATATGGTGTATTGGAAGACGCAAAAGGATATTTGTGGATGAGTCACAACAAAGGACTAAGCCGTTTAAACATGAGCAACGGGCAATTTCTTCATTATACCACAAAAGATGGATTGCAGAGTAATGAGTTTAATACCGGAGCTTTTTGCAAGGATGAAAAGGGGCTGCTTTATTTTGGTGGGGTAAATGGCGTAAACATTGTAGATCCCAATAATCTGATTCGCAACAACAGGGCACCACAAATAAGCATGAACGAAATATTATTGGGTGATCTGCCTTATAAAAGTGATACGGCCTACAATGAAAAGAAAACACTCAATCTTAGCTATCTCGAAAACACATTATCATTTGATTTTTCTGCATTGGAGTTTAGTCAGCCGGAGGAGAATACCTATATGTATAAACTCGAAGGGTATGATAATAACTGGATTCAAAGTGGCACAAGGCATTTTGCGCGGTATGCAAATTTGCCACACGGGGAGTATGTGTTCAAAGTTAAAGCTGCCAATGGTGATGGTGTATGGAATGAAACACCCAAAGAAATAACCATCAATATCAAACCTCCGTTTTGGAAAACCGGTTGGTTTTATGGACTGATGATAGTGTTCAGTATTTTAGCTGTTTCGGGAATGGTGTATTTTGTTATCAGCAGACAAAAGATACGATTGCAACGCGAGCTGGAAGTTCAGCAAAAGCTGGAGCGGGAACGGTTGCGTATTTCGCGTGATCTGCATGATAATGTTGGTGCACAACTATCATATCTCATTACCAATATAGAATGGATGCTGGAACACCCCGACCAGATAAGTGAATCGGAGGAGCAGCAACGACTTAAGGCTTTGAGCGAAGCAGGCCGGAATGCTATTCTAACATTAAGACAAACCATTTGGGCCATCAGTAATACAACCCTTAGTGTTGAAGATTTTGCAGACAGGTTTAAGCAATTTGCTT
>JAZKGH010000142.1:0-15581 GCA_040386055.1 Bacteroidota bacterium | reverse complement strand
AGGTTGATTACATGGCTTACATGCTTAAGTATGACTCCACTCACGGTCGTTTCAATGGTGAAGTTTCAGTTGAAAACGGTTCATTGGTAGTAAACGGTAAAAAGATCCGTGTAACTGCTGAAAGAAGTCCTGAAAACCTGAAATGGGATGAGATCGGAGCTGAATACGTAGTAGAGTCTACCGGTTTGTTCCTGGAAACATCAACAGCGGCTGCGCATATTAAAGCAGGTGCTAAGCGTGTAATCATGAGCGCTCCTGCTAAAGATGATACTCCTACGTTTGTAATGGGTGTAAATCACTTGAAATACACCGCAGACATGACCGTGGTTTCAAATGCATCATGTACAACCAACTGTTTAGCTCCAATTGCTAAAGTATTGAATGATAACTTCGGTATTGTTGAAGGTTTGATGACAACTGTTCACGCAGTTACAGCAACACAAAAAACTGTTGACGGACCAAGTGCAAAAGACTGGAGAGGCGGACGAGGTGCTTACCAAAATATTATCCCTTCATCAACTGGTGCTGCTAAAGCGGTAGGATTGGTTATTCCTGAACTAAAAGGAAAATTAACCGGTATGAGTTTCCGTGTTCCTACTCCGGACGTTTCGGTAGTAGATTTAACTTGCCGTTTGGATAAGGGCGCAAGCTACGAAACCATCAAAGCTGCAATGAAAAAAGCTTCAGAGAACGAAATGAAAGGCATTTTGGGTTATACTGAAGATGAGGTTGTTTCAAACGACTTCTTAGGTGATGCACGTACTTCTATCTTCGATGCAAAAGCAGGTATCTCATTGAACGATAACTTCGTGAAAGTGGTTTCATGGTACGATAACGAATGGGGTTATTCAAATAAAGTGGTGGATTTGATCTGCCATATGGACACCGTTAAATAATAAAAAATATTTAATCTCGTCCCGATAGCTATCGGGATCGAAATAAAGAGAAGAAATATTCAATATCTAAATTCAAAAGAAAGAAGCCTCGCAATAATATTGCGGGGCTTTTTCGTTAATAGGGTCATCACCAACACTTATAACCATGAAACCAACCATTCTCTATTTCATTACAGCCCTCATCTTCTGCTTTTTTCTCGGCTTTATTGACGAAGGTTATTACAGCCTCAAAACCTTCGAAAGCTTTGGAAACATTCTCGTTTTACTTGTTTATACTCTGTTCTTTTGGGGAGTTCAATTGGGTGTCCACTGGCTGCTTCGGAATGTTCATTCTATGTCGATGTCCACCCGAAAAACCATTGTGATCCTTGTTGGATTGTTCGTTCCACTAATTATTATTTTGGCCTTGGCTAATCCGGCCAAATAGGGTCTGACACGAACTTTATTCCATAAAAAAGCCCCAACTTTAGTTGAGGCTTTTCTTTTATTTTTTAGAAGTAAGCGGGTTTCGAATACCGCTCATTTTTACTAAGTCTGCTTTTAAGGATCCCACCCAAATTTCGGATTGGGCACGTAAAGGAATATGGTTTTCATCATCGGTAACCCACATGGTAATGGCTTCTGAATCTTTAAACACACGACCCTCAACCACCTGTGGACGAATTTTCAAGGCTTTAAAGGTTCCCATTTCGGTTTCAATTGTTTCCCTTGCCAAAAACTTGAACCTAAATTCATAGTTCTTATGGTCGAGGTAAAAATTGATGGGGAACACGTCACCTACTTTAGCATTACTCATATCGGTAGTACGTGCATAGTATATTGCCGAAATAATATCGTGGGTGTTTTCGGGAATATCCAACGAACCTCTTCTGCTGTTTGCTTTACGTTTTTTATGGTCAAACACGATAAAATCAGAGTCCTTATAGTTTCCTTCTTTTACCTTTTTGGTAGCCTGCCATGGTAACAAAGCATCCACATCCATGTATGATTCATATTCATCTTTTACCCCAAACATCATATCTACCAAACCGGTTGATTTCCCGGCAACTTTAATATGGTATGTTGTATTCTCACCAACCATTCTTGGTTGATCGGCAATGGCAAACTCACAATTACCGCCATTTAACACACCGTAGTGCACGCGGTAAGTCAGTTTTTCACCAAAGGTAAATGCTTTGTTTGTTTGCTTTTTTACATCGTAAATAACTTCTTCGGGTGACGTATTTTGAGTATGGGAGGTAAATCCAACAATCGCTAATCCTGCTAACAAAAAAGATTTTCTTATATTCATGATGGTATGGTAGTAAACAAATTGCGTTCCAAATATAGATTTTAATCGTAACAGTCTGACAAATAAGATGTAAATCTTACTAGGCATCTTGTTGCTGGTTTATATAATCTTACCTTTTTGTTGCTAATTGATTTTTAAGGTTTTGAATAAGTTCATCCTTGCTTCTTATAACCTCTTCGTGCAGCTTTTTAATAAATTGAATGTCTTCAAAAAGAATCAGCTGTTCTAGCGGATTTATTTTTCCCTCTTGTTCTTTTATATCATTTTGTAAAATCCCATCAAACAGAGTATGTGTTGGACATTCCAATATTTCCGCAAACCGCTCAATTTTTTCTATAGGAAATCTTACGCGTTCATTTTCAATATCGGAATACGCAGGTTGAGAAATACCGAGCTTTACGGCCATGTATTCTTGAGAAAATTGTTTCTGTTTTCGGGCTTTCCGTATATTTTCAACTAAAATATTACTTAGGGGCATAGTTAATAAAGTTTAGTTATCAATTATAAGATTTTTCTATTAAAAAAGCATTGACGATAAGTATTGTTTCTTAT
Organism: Bacteroidota bacterium; assembly: GCA_040386055.1. Taxonomy (GTDB): domain Bacteria; phylum Bacteroidota; class Bacteroidia; order UKL13-3; family UKL13-3; genus UKL13-3. The sequence goes on along the minus strand of JAZKGH010000142.1, from coordinate 12,842 downwards.
AAGTTTGTTCGACTATAAATCATAAACCTTATGAAAATCAAAACCCAATTAGCCCTCATTACTCTAGGAGTGATGGTGCTGTTTAACTTCAAAGTCTCAGCAAAAAGCATTTATCATATGAATGCGGCCTCAATTTTTATTACCGGGCATTTATGCATCGAGAATGATGGTTTTAACTCCTCTAAATCCTTTATAAAAAAACGTGTCGCTAACCCAAAAAAGCCTTCGATCATAGAGTATACAATAAATTTCACCTCTGGTCATAAATATTCAGCTTGTGGCGGTTATGGAGAGTTGTGCATTGGCTATGGGGGTGTGTTTTACCCGTCTCCCTGTCACATTCCATGTTGGGGTGAAGGTGCCGAATGCGGCCATACTGTAAAAATTTCTATTGGAAAAGCTCTTGATGTCGATCCTAATGAACTGACCTATGACGGAACCATCAATACACAGCAAGATGGCTTTAACGGACAAATATTAGCTATGCCCGCTCGATCCGTTCAGGTAGATGGTGTGTTCGGTAAATTTATTAATATCCCCAGACAAAATTCAATTCAAACAGATTATAAGGAAGGAAACCTAACATATATTTATTATGTGAAAGGAATTACCTTTTCTGAAGAACCCAAATATACCAATGATTAATAGTATGATGTCCGTTATTCAACGATATTCTGACCTCACTATAGGGACGATAGGAATTATCCTGTCGTCTTTTCTTTTTTCCTGGTTTGGATCCCTGTTTGATTCAACTCCATTTGTTAAAAATGGAATCCAGCTTCTTTTACCTTGTGCTTTGTTTGTGCTGGCATATTGGTTTCATAAAAAATACAGTGGTTTTAATTTGACGCCTTCAATTGGTAGTAAAAATCGATTAAGGCATGCATTTATATTAGGTGGAACCATCGGTTTTAGTATAAGTGGCGTTGCCTTTGTTTGCGCCTATGCATTGGGGTATATCTCCCATCCTTTGCTCTTAACTTCCCCAGGTAAACTACTTAGTACAATATTAACTCAAGCCGTAGTTGGCTCATATGAAGAAATTATTTTCAGAGGTTTATTGTTTTTAGGATTGCTGATCCGAAGTAAGAATTTATTTATTTCGGCCTTCCTTTCCGCTGTTTTGTTTTCGCTCATCCATTTCCAATCTTACTCTTTAACACATCACTGGTATACTCATTTGGGTATAGTGAGCATTGGAATGGTTTTAGGTTATATCTATTTCATTACCAAAAGTCTTTGGGCACCCATCGCGCTCCATTTTGCAAACAACTTCTTCGGACATATCCTTATATGGCAAGACATACCTATTAATATAAATAACTACACTTTCACAGATCTAACCCAATCCAGTTTAAACATTTTTGTATGCCTGCTCTTCTCTGTTTTTCTTTATAAAAACCGGGAAAAGTATTCTGTTGAATCATTCCTTTCGCCAACACCAAGCATTGGCGAAAAGAATGATCTCTCCATAGAGGAGCAATCAATAATTAAATCGTAAATTTAATCCCCTGCGCCAATGGTAAATCTTTACCATAGTTAATCGTATTCGTTTGTCTGCGCATATAGGCTTTCCAGCTGTCTGAGCCCGATTCGCGTCCGCCACCGGTTTCTTTTTCTCCACCAAAGGCACCGCCAATCTCTGCTCCCGAAGTTCCAATGTTTACATTGGCAATACCACAATCACTTCCCCATGCCGACAGGAATTGTTCTGCTTCCTGCAGGTTGTCCGTGAAAATAGATGAGCTCAATCCTTGTCTCACGCCATTTTGCATTGCCACAGCCTCATCAATGGTGTTGTATTTCAACAGGTATAAAATAGGTGCGAAAGTTTCTTCCTGTACGATATGAAATTCGTTTTTAGCCTCGGCAATGGTTGGTTTTACATAACATCCCGACTCATATCCTTTTCCGCTTAATACTTCGGCACCACACAAAATAGTTCCACCTTCTGCCTTTAGTTTTTCAATTGCTTTCAGGTAACTGTCAACGGCTGCTTTATCAATAAGCGGACCTACTAAGTTACCTTCAAGAGGATTACCAATGGTTAATTGAGCATAAGCATTCACCAGTTTTTGTTTTACCGATTCGTAAATGCTTTCATGAATGATTAATCTGCGGGTTGTTGTACAACGTTGGCCGGCTGTTCCCACTGCGCCAAATACAGAACCCAGCAGTGCAAGATCAAGGTTGGCGTTTGGTGTTAAAATAATAGCGTTGTTTCCACCTAATTCCAGTAAGCTTTTTCCTAAACGCTCACCTACAGCAGCACCTACAATTTTACCCATACGAGTTGATCCTGTTGCCGAGATCAACGGAACACGTGTGTCTTTGGTCATCCACTCACCTACTGTATAATCCCCATTGATAAGAGAGAATAAACCTTCCGGTAAATTATTTTCTTTGACAATACGCGCCATTAAATTTTGACAGGCAATAGCCGAAAGCGGTGTTTTTTCAGACGGTTTCCAAACGCATACATCACCACATACGGCTGCCAGCATTGAGTTCCAGCTCCATACAGCAACAGGGAAGTTAAATGCCGAGATAATTCCAACAATCCCAATTGGGTGCCATTGCTCATACATACGGTGATTCGGGCGTTCCGAATGCATGGTAAATCCGTGCAGCTGACGTGACAATCCAACTGCAAAATCGCAGATATCAATCATCTCCTGAACCTCGCCTAATCCTTCCTGATAGCTTTTTCCCATTTCGTAACTTACCAGTTTGCCCAGCGGCTCTTTGTATTCACGTAATAAGTTTCCATACTGACGAACAATTTCGCCACGCTTTGGAGCCGGCATTTTGCGCCAGGTAAGATATGCTGATTGTGCCGCTCCAATAACATTTTCGTATTCGGCAACTGTGGTGTAGGTTACTTTTCCTATCAGCTTGCCATCAACGGGTGAATATATGTCCTTAACAGGTGCACCGGCCGTTGAAAAGTGTTTGGTTCCGGTTGATGTACCATGATTTGTTTCCTGAATGCCTAAGGTTTTTAAAATGTCTTGCATGTATGGTGTTGTTATGTTGTGTTAAAATCGGCTGCAAATTTACGCTTGCTTCGCTTATTAAAAAGAAATATTCCTCATCCCTTTTACCGGGTTGAGTTTATTGAGGTTGAATAGGAATGAAATACGTTTGCCGTAAGGTACTGCTGTTGCTCCGTTATTACCCTGCCATACATCTGTAATCTGCTGAGAGGCAACCACCGGAAAGTTAACCTGCAACACATCATTGAATAAATCAAGTCTGAAACCTCCCACATAATACAATTCTACATTATATGCGGTCGATCTTGCACCGGTGTTTCCATCTATCTGTGTTGTTCGCTCATTTACAAATGCTGCATCTGCATATAGCTTGATCGGAATAATTCCCGGAATGGTTGTGGTGAGGTTGATGCTCGTAAGCCAACTATCTGTTCCTGACAATAATGTTGGTGAACTGAACTGTGCTGCACCCGGCATCAATTGCTGCGAGAACATGCTGTTTGATCCGGGATTCTCTCCCCTGCCAAATTGTGACTGGTCGAACAGGTAATCAAACAATCCTGTATTGCCACCCGCTCTGTAATACTCCCTGCCAGTGCTGCTATTTCTCGGTTTTTGCAAAAACAAACCACCAAAAACACGTACTGTAAAGCCCTTTTTCGGTTGATTATAATTGATGAACTGTGAGATCTCTGCATCCACTTTTTGAAACCCTCCATTGCTGACCCCTATTTGGTAATGAGCCTGTGCATCATATGGATTGATCTTGCGTTTCTGGTTAGCTGTAAATACAACATCAGCATAACCAGTTGCTTTGTCCAAATGAGTATAATATCCTGAACCGCGAAGTTGTTCGTTGATCATTACATAGCGTGCAACAATAGCCTTTTCAGCATCGGTGCGCGGATGGGTTTGTTTCAGATCGAAGCGTAAAGAAGGTTCGATTTTTTCGTAGGTAGTTGGCGTAAAATATTCACTGGCATAGCGGTTTGTTTTCAGCCCAATCGTGATAAGCCTGGCAAATCCATATGAGAAGAATCGTCTTTGGATTTCCACACTTCCGGCTATGTCTTGCGTTCCAAAAGCATACATTGGAGCAATGATGTATGTTGTTTTTTGGATTGGTCGCACACTGTTATAAAATGCCATACCCAACATGGTTTTATTGTATAAGTTGGCTCCTGCAATAGGTGAGTAAAACACCTGGGTTTTGTAGGGATTTTCAATATCACCAACAAAACGGAATTGTATGGGTTCACATTTTTTATGAAGACCGTGTATGCGTATACTATTGTTGCTACGATCAATTTCATTAGCGTTTTCAAATGCATCAATACAAATGCGATCATACTCTCCTTTAGGAAAAACAATAGGTTGGGCGGGTAAACTATCATACCAGATTGTTGTTACAACAGAATTCTGTTGAATGCCAGAAACACTAAAAGGACCGTTGATCTGTGATTTGTTTTTTACTCTTAAGTTATAGCCCAAATCTATTCGTTTGATGCCCGAAATTTTCCAATCTTGTTTATAGGTTGTGTTCAGTATACCATCAAAGAACCAATCAAGGTTTTTACCGGTAAATGATTTTACATGTGACTTAAAATCATCCGGAAGCGGGTGTTTGAATTTCCATTTTTCATAATACGCCTGCATCATGGCATCAAATAAACTATCGCCTAAATACCGTTGCAAATAATGAAAAGAGGTAGATGCCTTTCCGTATATAATGGCACCGTAATTATGATCCGTATATGCTACCGAAGGCAAACCGCTTGCCTGGTCTTCATTCCTGCGCGCTCCTGTAAGGTAGCGTTGCTCCAGGCCTGCATAACCTTCCGGAGACAAAACAATAAAACCACCTCTGGGAAAGGATACGCGCTTTTTCAAACTTTCATCTTCGGCACTGCGGGTTTCATAATAATTGTTAATGCTCTCGTCCATCCATGGATATTCGCGTTCGTTGCTGGCCAAAATTCCATACAGCCAATTGTGCCCTACTTCATGCACAATCACCTGCCTGTTTACCTCGGTAATATTGGTAATCATCGGGTATTCCATTCCTGCACCTGCAACCAGTGGAGTAACTACAACAGATGCCGAGCTATATGGATATTCTCCCAGCATCCTGCTATAAAACAAAACAGCAGTGTCAATGAATTTCACTTTTTCAGCATCATGCTTCAGATCATAGAAATATGTTTTTACCACGCGCCTGCTTATGGGCAATGCAGCTTCGCTAACGGTGATGTTGAATCGCTTATCAGCAAACCATGCAAAATCGTGTACATTGTCCTGTGTAAACCTTATGGTTTTAGTTGTTGATGATGACTGTGGAATGTCTGATCCTCCATTTTTAAAACCCTCATTTTTTACATACTCATTCGTAACAGTCACACGGCTTCGCTCTGTCAGCCATTGTTTTTCCGATTCAGTTTGCAACTCACCTGTAGCTGCCACCACATAATTTTGTGGTACAGTTATCGTAACATCAAACTTTCCAAACTCGCTGTAAAACTCTCCCTGATCCAGGTAAGGCATGGGGTTCCATCCATTCACATCATATACTGCAGGTTTGGGATACCATTGTGTAATGCAGTACAATTGATCTTCATGTCCCAAGCGTGAAAACACTTTCGGTATTTTAACTTTAAAAGGTGTAGTAAGTGTAAAGGATGTACCCGGAGGCACCGGCTTGTTTAAGATAATCCGGGCAATATCAATATCATTGGTGAACACCCAGCTTATCGGGTTGCCGTCTACCTTAAAGGCAATATCATCTATCCAGCCTTTGTCTTCATCCGATGAATAATAAAAATCTGTCGACCCGTTTTCCAGCTTTTGTTTGGCATATGCCGTTTCATTGTTTTTGTATGCATTGGGCCATAAATGCATATACACTTCTTTGAGTGTATCGGGTGATTGATTGGTGTATACCAATGTTTCCATCCCGGTAAGCGTGTGTTCCACATCGTTTAATGAAACGGTGATGGAATAATCTACACGTTGTTGCCAAGGGGCCTGACTGGTTTTGGGTTGTTGTGCAAACACTATTACACTGAACAAAGAGCCTGCAAAAACTGCAGCGATTTTTCGTATTGCCATTGCGGCACAAGTTAAGAAAGCTTTTGTTCATTCTCATATTCATGACAACCCCGCTGCCAATTTTGAACCCAACTATCCGAAAAACGACAATTTGCCTGCCCAATGCGCAAATTCGCTCATTCGCTCCTAATTCTTCAAGCCCGCAATGTTTACAATTGTGTAAATCAGGCAACTCACATTAGGGTGTTTATAACCTATGGGTTAAATAAATCATTTGCTGGTCATTGGTGTTATATTTGTTAAGGACAATTGTATCAACTATGGATGCAGACGATTTTTTGGATGAGGATGTGACCTCGAACGTGCAGCGTTATGAAAAGATGCTGCGAAACAAAACACAAGATTATTTTGACGCGGAGACCCTTGAATCAATCATTGAATATTATATCAATAAAGATAAACTGAAGGCTGCCCTTGAGGTTATTTATTACGGAGAAAACCTGTATGCTTATTATACCGGATTCGGGCTTAAAAAGGCAGAGGTATTTGTAATGATGGGCAAGTTTGATGATGCCATTGGCGAGATTGAACGCCTGGAGTTATACGAGCCCTTTAATGCTGAACTTTTTCTGTTAAAAGGCGAAACATACCTCAATATGGAGGAAGTGCGCGATGCAGAAGAGTGCTTTGAGAAAGCTCTGATGCACACTGATGAACGTACCGATATGTTGTTTGAAATTGGCTACGTATACGAGGATTGCGATTTGTACGAAAAGGCCATTCACTACTTCAACCTAATTATTCAGGACAGTCCGGACAATGAGCAGGCTTACTATGAAATTGCCAACTGCAATGATGTTATCGGCCGTTACGATCGTTGCGTGGAATGTTATGATAAACTTATCAATATTGATCCCTTTTCAACCAACGCCTGGTACAACCTAGGGGTTATTTACACCAAAATGGAAGTATATGATAAATCAGTTGATGCCTTTGATTATTGCCTGGCCATTGATGATGATTATGTAGCCGCACGTTTCAACAAAGCCAATGCTCTTGTAGAGCTTGATCGTTTTGAAGACGCTATTGAAGAGTATGTTACAACCATTGATAAAGAAGGTCCTGACTCCATTACCTACTGCAATCTTGCCGGTTGTTATGAGCGGCTCAACGAGAACACTCTTGCACGTGAGTATTACAAAAAAGCCACTCGTATCAATCCCAATATTGCCGAAGCCTGGTTTGGTGTAGGGCTTACTTACGAAAAAGAAGGGGACGTAAAAGAAGCCGTTTCCTATTTTAAACGGGCTGCGTTGCTGGAAAACGATAACCCGGAATATTTGCTGGTATTGGCAGAAGCAGAATACCGCCTCGGAAATGCCAAGGAGTCCAAGGAAATATACAAACGCCTGCTCGAAATTGATCCTACCATGATGGAAGCCTGGCTGGATTGGTCATACATTGAATTCATGGAAGAGGATTCCAAACTCGCCATTGAATTATTGCAGGAAGCCCTCAAAATAAACTATGATTGCCACCAGTATCATTACCGCATGGTGAGCTATTTATACGCAACCGGAAAAACAAAAGAGGCCATAGAGCATTTAGATATTGCACTATTGCTTAATTTCGAAGACCATTTTTTGCTATTTGAACTCACTCCCGCACTCCAAAACGTGAAAGAGATTATGATGGCTATTGACCTTAACAGACCTTAATTTAGTACATGAAGAATTTTAAACTGAAGAACATTCCTGACCGCACTGCAAAACCCAGGAATAACGGAATTACTATGGTGATGGACAAAGGCTTAAGCCTTAGAGAAGCTGAGAACTTTATTGATGCGAATGGCGATTTTGTTGATTTTGTAAAGCTGGGATTTGGAACCTCATACGTAACTAAAAATCTGAAAGAAAAGATTGATTTATACAAACAGGCCGGCATGGGCGTATACCTTGGTGGAACATTGTTTGAAGCTTTTATCGTACGCAACCAGTATGATGACTTTGTGAAAACCATGGATAAATATAAACTGGAGTTTGTAGAAGTTTCAGATGGTTCCCTTGAAATGCCGCATGATATTAAGCTTGATTATATTAATAAACTGAGCAAACATTTTACCGTGTTAAGTGAGGTTGGAAGCAAGGATGTAGAGAAGATTATTCCTCCTTACCAGTGGATTGAGTTGATGAAATCGGAAATTAAGGCCGGTGCGTGGAAGGTAATTGCCGAATCACGCGAAGCCGGAAACGTAGGTGTTTTCCGTTCATCAGGTGAGGTTCGTGAAGGTTTGGTACAGGAAATTTTAACCAAAATTGATGGCGATAAGATTATTTGGGAAGCGCCACAAAAATCACAACAAACATATTTCATTCACTTGGTTGGAAATAATGTAAACCTTGGCAATATTGCAACCAATGATGTGATTCCATTAGAAACATTGCGTTTAGGATTAAGAAGTGATACCTTTCCTTTATTCTTACCTAAAAATGCGAAGTATCTATCTAAGAAAAAATAAGAACTACCATGAGCTTACAAGAACAAGTAAATAAAGACATCATCACCGCAATGAAAGCGAAAGATGAAATAAGCCTGCGTTCGCTGCGTGCAGTGAAAGCAGCCATGCTTTTAGCCGCAACAGCCGAAGGAGCCAAAGATGTTATTGATGACGAGCAGGCCATCAAGATTTTTCAAAAACTAGCCAAGCAACGCAAAGAATCACTCGATATTTTTACCCAAAACGGTCGGGCTGAATTAGCCAAAACCGAACAGGAAGAACTCGATGTATTTGAACGTTACCTGCCTAAGCAAATGAGCGAAGCTGAAATTAAAACTGAACTTGAGGGTTTAATCAAACAAGCAGGAGCCACCAACGCTGCCGACTTTGGCAAGGTCATGCCTTTGGCAATGAAACATTTTGCCGGCAAAGCAGATGGCAAAGTGATTTCATCTTTATTAAAAACATTATTGGGCTAATATTTTGCCCTTACAATACTTGAAAGGATTACAGGGTTCGTTACCTTGTAATCTTTCTGGTTTATATACCACCCCAAATTTGATAGTGAAACATGACAACAGACGAAGAGAGAATTAAAAAAGCATTTGAAAAGAAACACTGGCCCGAAATAAAGGTAACCGATAGCTGGGCAACCTTTAAAATTATGGCGGAGTTTGTAGAAGGCTTTGAAAAAATGAGCCGTATCGGACCTTGCGTTTCCATCTTCGGATCAGCACGTACCAAAAACGACCATAAATATTATTTGCTTGCGGAAGAGATTGCACAAAAACTGGTACATGCCGGATTTGGCGTGATCACGGGCGGAGGTCCCGGAATCATGGAAGCGGGAAATAAAGGCGCTTATGAAACAGGCGGAAAATCTGTGGGTTTGGGCATTGAACTTCCCTTTGAGCAATTTGTTAACAAATACGTTGACCGCGATAAGATGATCAATTTCGATTATTTCTTCGTACGTAAAGTAATGTTTATGAAATACGCGCAGGGATTTGTGGCCATGCCGGGTGGATTTGGAACACTTGATGAATTGTTTGAGGCCTTAACGTTGATTCAAACACATAAAGTTGCGCGTTTTCCTGTTGTGCTTGTGGGCACAGAATACTGGAGCGGGCTTTTAGACTGGATTAAAGGAACAATGCTGGAACAACAGAAAAACATCAATGCGGATGACCTGTTTTTATTCAAGCTGGTAGATACAGCCGATGATGCCGTAACCTATATCCTCGACTATTACGCGGATATGTCTATCAGTCCTAATTTTTAGTATATTTGAGTATGACAAATGCAACATTAAAAAAAGAAGTGCTTGCAGAGATTGCCAATGCTGATATGCATATACTGAAAATGGTGCATGCAATGCTGAAAGCGAACAAGCAATACGACTTTTGGGAAGACCTACCTGATCAGGTGAAGAAAGACGTAGCAATTGCTTTGAAAGAATCCGATAAAGGATTAGGAAAATCACATGATGAGGTAATGCTGAAACACAAAAAATGGCTTACAAAATAGTTTGGTTACCAACTGCAGAAAAACGTTTTATTGAAATCATTGTCTACCTTGAAGAAGCATGGACAACAAGAGAAATTGAAAACCTGATTCGTAAAACGAATAACGTTGTTGCTATTCTAAGTGTCTCTCCCTTAACTTTCCGAAAGTCTTCAGCCAAAAAATCCACGAAGTTCTAGTAACCAAGCACAATTTGTTGTTATATCGCGTCAAAGGAAAGCGTGTTGAGCTGTTAACCTTTTTTGATACGAGACAGCATCCAAAGAAAAAGTTTAAGAAATAACCATGAGTACACTTAAAGAAGACGCATTAAAATACCACAGTAAAGGACGTCCCGGTAAGATAGAAGTTGTTCCTACCAAACCCACTAACACCAAGCGTGATTTGAGTTTGGCTTATTCGCCCGGTGTTGCTGAACCATGTTTAGCAATTGCTGCCAATGTTGATGATGTATATAAATACACAGCAAAAGGAAACCTTGTTGCCGTTATTTCAAACGGAACGGCTGTGCTCGGACTCGGTGATATTGGACCCGAAGCATCCAAACCTGTTATGGAAGGAAAGGGTGTATTGTTTAAAATATTTGCTGATATCGATGTATTCGATATTGAAGTCAATACTAAAGATACTGAAGAGTTTATCCGTACCGTAAAGGCTATCAGTCCAACATTTGGTGGAATCAACCTGGAAGACATCAAAGCGCCTGAGTGTTTTGAAATTGAAAAGCGCCTCAAAGAAGAGCTCGATATTCCCATCATGCACGATGACCAGCATGGAACGGCAATCATTGTTGGAGCTGCTTTAATTAATGGTCTGGAACTAGTTGGTAAGAAAATTGGTGATGTCCGTGTAGTATTCAATGGCGCAGGAGCTTCGGCTATTTCGTGTGCTAAACTCGTGATGTCTTTGGGTGTTAATCCAAAGAACTTGTTAATGTGTGATAGCAAAGGCGTGATTCGCAAAGACAGTCCGAATTTGGATGAAACAAAAAAACAATTTGCAACCGATCTGAATATTACAACATTATCGGATGCCCTAAAAGATGCCGATGTATTCGTTGGTTTATCAAAGGCCAATGTATTGAATCAGGATATGGTGCGTAGTATGGCTAAAGATTGTATGGTGTTTGCACTAGCCAATCCTGACCCTGAAATTCCTTATGAAGACGCAGTGGCTTCTCGTAAGGATATCATCATCGCCACCGGAAGAAGTGATTACCCTAATCAGGTAAACAATGTATTGGGCTTCCCGTATATTTTCCGTGGTGCATTGGATGTTCGCGCCAGCAAAATTAATGAAGAGATGAAAATTGCTGCCGTGCACGCTTTGGCTCAATTAACCAAAGAGCCTGTACCTGAAATAGTGAACATGGCTTACAATGAAAAATCATTAACCTTCAGCCGCAATTATTTAATTCCGAAACCTCTTGATCCACGTTTGATTACAACCGTTTCACCAGCTGTAGCAAAAGCCGCAATGGATAGTGGTGTAGCCAAACACCCCATTACTGATTGGGATGCTTACAACAGCGAATTGTTGGCTCGCTTAGGTAAAGAAAGCAACTTCATCCGCGTAATGGGAAACAAGGCTCGCTCCAATCCTAAACGTGTAGTGTTTGCGGAAGCCGATAACTACAAAATTTTACGCGCTGCTCAGGTAGTTAAAGAAGAGGGAATTGCCATTCCAATTTTACTTGGCAATAAAGAGAAGATTGCGAAAATCATTGCTGAAAATAAAATCAAATTAGAGGGTGTAGAAATTATTGACCCGCTGGAAGAGCATGCAAAACGCGATGCGTTCGCAACTGTATTTTATGAACGCAGACAGCGCAAAGGATTAACGTTGTATGAAGCGAACAAGCTAATGCGCGACCGTAACCATTATGCACCAATGATGGTGGATCAGGGTGAGGCGGATGCGTTAATTTCTGGGTTAACCAAAAACTACCCAAGTACCATTAAACCCGCGCTACAAATTTTAGGTAAAGAAGATGGTATCGATAAAGTTGCCGGCATGTATATAATGCTGAGCAATAAAGGAACATTGTTTTTCTCCGATACAACTGTGAACATTGATCCGAATACACAAGATATTGTTGATATCACCAAGCTTACTTATGATGCTGTGAAGAAATTTAACATGAAACCACGCATAGCATTATTATCGTATTCAAACTTCGGTTCGGCCGATGGAGAAATACCTAAAAAAATGGCTGATGCCCGAACGATCCTGAAAGAAAAATATCCGTTTATGGTAGTGGATGGTGACTTGCAAGCCAATATTGCATTGAACCAAAAAATGCTGCAGGAAAACTTCCCGTTCAGTGAATTATGTGGAGAACCCGTGAACACCTTCATCATGCCAAACCTTGCCTCCGGAAACATTGCTTACAAAATGTTACAGGAACTGGGTGTTGCAGAGGCCATCGGACCGGTATTACTGGGATTGAAAAAATCAGCACATGTCCTTCAGTTGGGCAGCAGTGTAAGAGAAATTGTAAACATGGTTATTGTTGCGGTTGTGGATGCACAAAGCAAAGAATAACAATATTGATATTATGAACAAAAAACGCCATTCAACAATCGTTGGGTGGCGTTTTTTTATTCCCGAGTAGAATTAAAGTCTGCGAGCAAAGGAAAGTCACAGACTTGCTTGTGTACACTATTTGAAGTTTCAAACATCACTATCACGCACTATCTTTGCGGCTACCACAATCCTCAGCATCCAGCATCCAGCATCCAGCATCCAGCATCCAGCATCCAGCATCCAGCATCCAGCAT